>NZ_JABWMS020000041.1:0-39872 GCF_013369155.2 Escherichia sp. 94.0001
TTATCAGGCCTACAGATTCTTGCGCCACTCGTAGGCCGGATAAGGCGTTCACGCCGCAACCGGCAATGGTGACAAATGCCTGATGCGCTACGCTTATCAGGCCTACAGATTCTTGCGCCACTCGTAGGCCGGATAAGGCGTTCACGCCGCAACCGGCAATGGTGACAAATGCCTGATGCGCTACGCTTATCAGGCCTACAGATTCTTGCGCCACTCGTAGGCCGGATAAGGCGTTCACGCCACATCCGGCATGAACATGTCAGTCAGACGCCGTAACGTTCGCACCAGCCAAGAATGGCTTTTTCGAAGCAGGCGAATGGTGGATGCACAATGCCCGCGCCAATCATGCCGACGCCTGCATCTTTATGGGCAATGGCGGTGTTGATCACCGGCAGAATGCCACTGCTACCCACGCGGGTGATGTCGATTGCCGTCGGCACACCCATAAAACCGAGCAGCGGAATGGTCACGTTGGGGTTTTCGCCGAGAGTGATTTCGCACATCTGACGGGAGAAATCGATAGCCTCTTCCACCGTACCGCCCACCAGCGCGACGATTGCAGGCGCGGTCGCCATAGCAAATCCACCAATGCCGTAGGTTTCGGTGATGGCGCTGTCGCCAATATCCAGCCCCGAATCTTCCGGCTTATAACCGGCAAACATCGGGCCGATGACCTGTTGCGCCGGGCCGGTAAACCACTGCCCCGGCAGGCCGCTGACTCGCAGGCCGAACTCGACACCATTACGCGCCATCGTGGTCACCACGGTGCTGTATTCGATGCCGTGCGCCGCATCCATCGCCGCTTTACACATCGCCATCCACGTCGGGCCGGAGAAGTAGTCGCTGCTGGCGACAAACTCAAACACTTCGCGCTGTTGCTCGACGGAATAACCCGCCTGAATAATCCCCGGCGTCAGCGCCTGAATCAGCAGCGTCGTCCCGGCGTTATTGCGGTTATGGCATTCATCGCCCATATGCAGCGCCTGCGCCAGCATCAAGCGCAGATCAATCTCACCGAGAATTTTCATCGCGTCACGCAGCATTGGCCCCTGCACATCGCGCATCCAGTTGAGGCGGTCAATCACGCTCTGATCGTTGGCACCCATACGCAAAATCTTCGCCATCTGCTCGCTCATATTGGTGTAAGCGATGTTGCCGAAGGTTTTGTTTTTCACGATGTGCATAAACATCGAGGCAGAGGTAACACCCGCCATCGAACCCACGCAGTCATGCTCGTGGCACGGCGAGAAAGTGATCTCCCCGGAAGCCGCCAGTTCAGCCGCCTCGTCAAGATCTTTCGCCAGCCCTTCGAACACCAGCGCCCCGGTGACCGCGCCTTTCATCGCGCCGCACATTTTTTCCCAGGTCACTGGCGGCCCGGCGTGAAGAATGGTTTTCACCGTCATGCCTGGCACCACGTTAATCGCCTGATCAAAGCCAATCAGTACCGGATGCGACTGGATAATGCGTTCCAGCGCCTGCTGGTTAGCGGCGGCGATTTTGTCTGCCAGCGGTGAATCGGCAATGTTGTCCAGCGCCTGCACCACCTGCATATTGCCCTGCCCCGGCGGCGTCCAGTCGAGTTGGGTCACTTCTACATACTGCTTTTTCAGGTCATCGCTAAACATAGCGATGCCGACGTTAATAACGTTCAACGGTTGGCTAAACAGTGACTGGCTCATCAGGCTTCCTCCCCTTTGCAGATAAATTCACGCGCCAGCAATCCGGTATTGGTGCTACTGCTCGCCAGAATCACTCCGGCATCAAGCAGCATCTGGCTTTGTTGTTCTAATGATGGCGTATCAAGATCGGTACCCAGCACATAGGCGAGAATGATCAACTCGCGTCCTTCGGCAGCGGCGATCGCTTTCGCCTCTTTGATCGCATTGATGGTGGAGCCGACCGGATCTTCATGCGATCCAAATCCGAGCACAAAATCCATCACGATCACCGCCACTTCTGGATCGCGCGCTTCTTCGATCAACCGGCTGATGCGGTTGGTGGGGTCAATCATTGGATGCGGCTTGCCGTTGGTGAAGACGTCATCACCAAAGTCGAGGAAGGTGTGTTTGATGCTGCGGTTGATATCTTGCAGGCGGAATTCCGGATCGGGCTGGATATTGCTGTAGACATCGCCGTGTTTTTCCATCACCGCGAACATGGTTTCGTCACACAGCGTGCCGCCGCAGAACAGGCCACGAATGTATTTCTGCTGCGGTTGTAGACGCGCCCGCACATCCGCAGTCAACGGCTGGTTCAGCGTATGCAGCTCGAGATGTTCTTGTTTCACGCCACAGAGCATCACCGCTTTCAATGCCGCCTCTTTACTGCCGCGGGCAAACTGTAGCCCCTGCTCATCCACTGGCGTTTCGCCACGACCGAGGAAGCAGACTACCACCGGCTTGCGGCAGGCACGTGCGCGTTCCAGCACTTTGCGGGCCACCGCAGGCGCAGGCGGTTTGGAGATAAGCACAATGATTTCAGTTTGCGGATCGTTTTCCAGCATCCCGATGGCGTCGAGCATCATCAGGCCGCCGATTTTCTCGCTCAGGTCGCGCCCGCCGGTACCGATCAGTTGCGAAACGCCGCCGCCAAATTCATGAATACGGACGCTCAGTTCCTGGCTACCGGTGCCGGATGCGCCAACAATACCGATGTTGCCGCGACGCACAGCGTTACCAAAGCAGAGCGCCGCGCCGTTGATAATCGCCGTGCCGCAGTCTGGCCCCATCATCAGCAGCCCTTTTTCGTGGGCCAGTTGCTTGAGCGCCAGTTCATCTTCAACCGAGACGTTATCGGAAAACAGCATCACGTTAAGATCGTTTTGCAGCGCCTGACGCGCTTCGCGAGCGGCAAACAGACCGTTGACCGAAATCACTGCCAGGTTACTTTCCGGGATATGCTTTTTGGCGCTGGCAATAGTGGCATAACGCGCCTCGTGCGAGCCGCTTTGCGCTTTGCTGTTGAACAGTTCTTCAATCTCCACCAGCAACTGCTCGTTGTCTGCGCCCGCTTTGCCGTTGATGACAATCATCAGGTCGCCGTTTTTCGCCTGCTCCAGCTCCGGCGTCAGCAGCCCTAAATTCTTCAGCACGCCTTTGTTCATTTCGGTCGCCATCGCCACAAATGCCTGCTCGACGCCGTCGAGTTTATTTGCACGCGTGGAGATAGACATCAGCGAGACAGAATCAAAATAGGTATTCGGTTTAATGACTATTTTAACTGACATAATTCCCTCCGTAGGTTTGGCTCAGCGCACAACCATCGGCCATGCCATACAGCATGTCGCAACCGGAACTGGAGCCAATATGTTTAATTTTTTCTATTGCCTGAGTTGCGTTCCCAGGTATGTCATAAATAATGTTATGAATAAAACGATGAATATTTTCCCGGCAGCGTTGTTGTAATGCGGCTTCCAGCGTTATGGCACTTAATAACGTGGTATTATTTCTGCCGCGTTGCAGACCGAGATAAAATTCCTCTTTGTATTTTTCCGCCGGATGCCCGGGAATAAATAAAATAAGCGCCAGACCTGTTAAATAATCGTCGGCTGATGGCGTAAGGCCAATCCCTAACCCCATCATACTGACGACCGCTGAGGCGATATTTTGTTTATCGTTTACGGCCTGAATAACTGCCCGTCGTTTAATATGTAATTCTTTATTTAACGCCTGATAAAACGGATTATCGCCGCGATAATTAAACAGGGTTTCATTTTCCCCCAGGTGTTGATGAATAATGTCGTGCCACTGTTGCCAGGCGATAAGGTGAAAATTTTCAGCGGTCATTTGCAAAGCTGGGGACAGCCAACGCTGGCAATGACTCATCTCTATATGAAGATGTTGACCAACCGTAATACCTTGATCATCAAACTGAACCTTATCACCATGACGGAACAGACCATCAAAGTGAGTGAGTGCCAACCGACAACTGTTTGGCGCATTGTCGTACTCTTCACAAAGCAGCGTTAGCAACTGCTGGCGGGCCGGAAGTGCGATATTTACCGCTCTGGCAAAGACCTGTTCAACCTGTCCTTGCCCCCGCTGCGCCAGAAAATCAGCATCCGCAGTTAGCGCCCACACACACCGTCTTTCTGGTGTGTTGATAACAAGCCTCCCGGTTTATGCACCTGCGGCAATCAGTAACTGCGCAATCTCTTCAAAGCCCCGTTCCCGCGCCAGTTCCAGCGGCGTTTTGCCATATTTATCGGTCAGATGCGGGCTGGCACCGTGCTCCAGCAATAACTGGACAATCGCCTGCTGTTTAATCCCGCCATCGTTAAGCACAATCGCTTCCAGTAGCGGCGTCCAGCCAACATGGTTGGTCTGGTTAACGTTAATATCCGTATGCGCCAAAAGCTCTTTTACAATACTTAAATGGCCTTTTTCACAGGCAGGCGTCAGGCCGACACCGCCGAAACGGGTTACACAATTAAGGTCTGGTTTAGCCGGTAAAATAATTTGTAGTAGCGTTAAATCACCGTTCAGGCAGCTCATTAAA
Organism: Escherichia sp. 94.0001; assembly: GCF_013369155.2. Taxonomy (NCBI): domain Bacteria; kingdom Pseudomonadati; phylum Pseudomonadota; class Gammaproteobacteria; order Enterobacterales; family Enterobacteriaceae; genus Escherichia; species Escherichia sp. 94.0001. Next base: position 4,501 of record NZ_JABWMS020000041.1, read on the forward strand.
AAAGGATTTAAACAGGTCTGGTCTTGTTTATTAATATCCGCACCGGCATCAATTAATGCCTGAACGCAAGCATATTGCTGATATAAACTTGCCAGTGTAATTGCCGTTTTCCCCTGCCGATCGCAGGTATTTATATCGACACCCAGCGCAAGGCAAGTTTTTACTTTATCGATATCACCCTGTTGTGCAGCCAATAAATAGTCGGCAGGTAGATTTTTTATACTCATTAACATTCCCCTGGTTTTTGTGGCTGTTTTCGATGAATTGAGAATAGCAACGATAATCTGATAAAAGAACCCGCTTAAATTTAATTCGCCGTATTTCGCCTTTTTGTTGAATGATGTTCAACAATCTTTTCGCAGTGTGCGGTAGTGCAATATTTGTTTCTTTGACCCGATACCCTTTCACTCAATCAGGTTTTATTTCTCTATAGTCTGCACATGTAAGAGTAGCTTTCGTCCATGTCTAACCAGAGGGGAACAAGATGAACGGACTCACGGCAACGGGTGTCACCGTCGGTATTTGTGCAGGGCTTTGGCAGTTAGTGTCTTCATATGTCGGGCTTTCTCAGGGATGGGAATTATTAGGAACCATTGGCTTTGTCGCCTTTTGCAGTTTTTATGCCGCAGGCGGCGGTAAATCGGGGTTTATCAGAAGCCTGGCGGTTAATTATTCCGGGATGGTGTGGGCGTTTTTCGCCGCGCTGGCTGCCGGTTGGCTGGCCTCGGTGAGTGGGATTTCCGGCTTCTGGGCGAGCGTGATTATGACTGTACCCTTCTCGGCGGTGGTGGTCTGGCAAGGACGTTTCGGTTTACTGTCTTTTATTCCCGGAGGCTTTCTCGGCATGACGCTATTTTTTGCCAGCGGGATGAACTGGACGGTGACATTACTGGGTTTTCTGGCGGGTAACTGCGTGGGGATAATTTCAGAATATGGCGGACAAAAATTAAGCGAAGCGACGACTAAACGCGACGGGTATTAAAAGTTATTCAAAAATGATTATCTATCTTTAACCGATACCTCTACAGTCATAGCTGGAGAAATTCATAGTAGATAATGGCGGGAATGGTTTAATGAACTCAATTTTTACCGAAGAGAATCTGTTGGCATTTACTACCGCTGCGCGTTTTGGCAGCTTCAGTAAAGCCGCAGAAGAGTTGGGTTTAACCACTTCCGCCATTAGCTACACCATCAAGCGAATGGAAACAGGGCTGGATGTGGTGCTGTTCACTCGCAGTACCCGCAGCATTGAGTTAACGGAGTCCGGGCGTTATTTTTTCCGCAAAGCTACCGACCTGCTGAATGATTTTCACGCCATCAAACGCAGCATCGATACTATTTCGCAGGGCATAGAAGCGCGTGTGCGCATTTGTATTAACCAACTGCTTTATACGCCCAAACACACCGCACGCTTATTACAGGTACTGAAAAAGCAATTTCCAACCTGCCAGATTACCGTCACCACCGAAGTGTATAATGGCGTCTGGGATGCGATTATTAATAATCAGGCGAATATCGCTATCGGCGCACCCGACACGCTGCTGGACGGCGGCGGCATTGATTACACGGAGATTGGCGCGATTCGCTGGGCTTTTGCTATCGCCCCGGATCACCCGTTAGCCTTTGTGCCGGAACCCATCGCCGAAAGCCAACTGCGTCTCTATCCTAATATCATGGTGGAAGACACCGCGCATACGATTAATAAAAAAGTGGGCTGGTTGCTGCATGGGCAGGAGTCGATTCTGGTGCCAGATTTCAACACCAAATGTCAGTGCCAGATTTTAGGCGAAGGAATTGGTTTTTTGCCGGATTACATGGTCCGTGAGGCGATGGCGCAATCCCTGCTGGTTACCCGACAAATCCATAATCCGCGCCAGGATTCACGCATGTTACTGGCGACCCAGCACTCTGCCACCGGTCAGGTGACGCAGTGGATTAAAAAACAATTTTCGCCAAATGGCATATTAACGGGGATCTATCAGGATTTACTGCATCGGGAGAATTAATCGCTGCCAACCTCCCGATGCGCTGTGAATAGCGGTTTACATCAACCACCTGCTTTTATTACCCATTCAGAGATAAATTTATTACCCGGTACTGGCGGAGAGTACAAATAGCCCTGCAAAAAGTGAACGCCTTTGCCGATCATTAAATCCGCCTGCTCCTGGGTTTCTACCCCTTCCGCCACGATACTCAGACCAGGCTTACGCGCCAGTTCGACAATATTGTCCACAATATGACCGGAAATTTCGTCGACACTCGCCATTTGCACAAACGACTTGTCAATTTTAATAAAATCGACCGGAAACGCCTGCAAATAACGATAGGTCGCATAACCCGTACCAAAGTCATCCAGCGCAAAGGTAATGTTGTGCTGATGAAGGCTGTCAAATATCGCTCTGGCTTCTGGCGTTACCGGAATGGGGTTGCGTTCCGTTAGCTCAAGAACCAGCTTGATTTTATCGTTACCTAATTTCTTGACCAGGTTCAGACACTCTTTTTCAAATCCTGCGGCCAAAAAACATCCTGCCGAGACGTTGATGCCAATATGGAAATTATCCGGCAGCAAATGTTTTACTGGCATCAGAATATCCGCAGTCTGTTTCATCAGCTGGCGAGTCATTATGACAATAAGACCGGATGACTCCGCCAGAGGAATAAACTGATCCGGTGGGATAATTCCCGTTTGCGGATGTTCCCAGCGAACAAGCACTTCACAGCCCGTCAGTACCCCTGTCTGCGCGCAGAAAACGGGCTGGATCCACGGTTTGAATTCGTGATTTTCCAACGCCAGACTGATGGCTTCAGGCGTGACGATATGGTGACAACGGTTATCAGGAATATAAAAATTATTTTTATTTCCCTTGCCACTGATGACTTGCGGATGATATTGAAAAAAGATATCCCGCCAGAAAGTAATATCACTCTGGATGCCTAATTTTTCATACAACTGCTTCTTCTGATGTGAAATTGTCTTTGCGCTACGATTTCTGTATTGTGATATTTCTGTAACCGACATTCCCTCCATTAGCAGCTTGAGTAAAAGCCGTTCTTTTTCGGACACGATACCAGGCAAGGTCAAATTAACCGTTGCCCCGAACTCTTCCAAAAAAACACTCAAATCATGCGAAGCCATTGAACACACCTTGATGAAATCTTGTGCGCCAGCTAAATCTGCGAGTCTTCACTCTGACTGATAAAGCTGGCTGCAAGAAAATGACACAGAGAGCCGAATTATCTCCCGTTCGGCTCTCTCTCCTTTTACTCATTATTCAGATCAGAATTGCCACTTAATGCCCACCATTGCAGAGGTGTCATTATATCCTCTATCGGCAACCTGAACGCCCACATTCCCCCAGACATTCAGGTTGGCATTTAGCTGTCCTTCCACCCCGGTTTTTATCTCAGCAATATTTCGGGCTCCATCCTGAGTGACGGAGACGCCATCCATACTGGTGCTGAAATCCTTACTGTTATGCAGCCAGTTCACTTCTACAAACGGCTGGAACTCGCGGGATTTACCGTCATCCATTTTATGGTGGCTCTTCAGCCAGGTTTTTACGCCAAGTCGGGTTTGAACATTGCCATCACCGTTGCTATGAACGAGGGTTCCGTTGCTTTCGCGGTGATTATCGGCTTTGACTCCCATCCAGGTAACCTGTGCTTGCGGCTGAACATACCATTCATTACGTGTTCCCTGGCTGCCATTAAATTCAGCTAATTTGTGTTTGTATCCAGCTTCCAGTGAAGCGGTAAATCCTTTTGATTTATAGGATTCACTTTGTAAGTCATCCCCTTTCACTGTGTTATCAAACCAGCTGTACTGCGCCCAACTGTCGAGATACGCGCCATTACGCGACTCGTCATCGGCATACCAGGTGGCATAGAGGCCTGTGCTATATCCGTTCACACTCGCTTTTGCACGATAACCAGTTCGCGAGGAGGTCGTTTTGCTGTCGCTGTTGCCATATCCCGCCATGACCCCAATATGCCAGCGATCGCTGTCGTTTTGGCTCCACTGCGCGATGTCGCCTCCCAGTTGCAGAACATAGCGATTGCTTTGGGTTTTCAGCTGGCCGCTGCCATCACGCCATTTATTATGACCACCTTCATGGCGCATCCACATAGTGGTTTGTTTCTGCTCACCCGTCACCATGTCGGTATAGTACGTATTACCCAGACGCTCATACAGACGCGTGTTGAACATGGTATTCGCTGCTGCAAGGTTCGCAATGTAGCTACCCGCCTCCGGTCGCAGGTCATTATCCACATTCAGATCCGGACCCGGCGTAGGTGTCGGGTTAGGGTTCGGCTCTGGATTCGGGTTTGGCTCCGGATTCGGCATCGGGTCTGGCTCCGGCTGCAGTTCAGGAGAATCACTGCCGCTGGTCAGATACCAGTTACCACTATTTGCCCCTTTTCCACGCGCGAGAGTGTAGTCATATGCCCCCGCAACGATACGCCCAGCCTGAACAAATTCGCCCTCAGACTTACCGTCAACATGGATAAGTTCGATACCGTTAAGGGTTTTCGCACCTGTACCGCCAGCGTTATTCACCGTAACGGCAGTCGTGCCGCTAGTATCACCCTCGACAACCAATTTATCAGTTACTGAATCATCGCCATTCAGTACCGTATTCATTACCAGTTGGCCGTTATTACCGTGGTAGTTCCCCTTCACCACTAATACGTTGCCAGCTTGCAGTCCTGACATCCCGGTCATCAGCGTACCGTTGTTGGTCAGATTGCCACCCAGGGTGTAATTCACTGGTGCAGCCGCTCTTTTTTCAGCGCTATTATTCAGCGCCAGGGTGCCGTTGTTCTCAATGTTTGCGTTACCCATTCCCTGCGCATGACTAACCAGGACATTAGCCGAGCCAGCAATGTTCACATTCGCCGTCAGGTTGCTGTTATCGCCCGCGATATCCAGCGTGCCGCCCTGGATATTCAGTTCCCCGTCGCCGCTTAACGAACCGCTTGAAGTCCCCCCGTTGGTAACCGTCAGAGTGCCGCCGTTTAAGTTCAGCAACGAATCGGCGCTAGCCTTGAGCGTACCCACGGTCTGGCTGTGACCATTCATATCCAGTTCAGTCTCTGCCGCCAGACGCAGTTCATGGGTATTACCCAACACGTTATCGTTATTCAACAAAAGCGTCCCGCTACGCAGATCGGTAATACCGGTATAGTCGTTGTCTTTGTTTGAAAGCGATACGGTCTGACCATTCTGGCTGCTGAATGCCAGGTCACCACTGCCGGTAACCTTTGCACTGAGATCGGCGGCATTCTCGCTCTTACCGTTGGCACTCAGCACCAGGGCGTCACTGTCGGTAGCCTGCAATTCAAGCTGGGTCAGGCCGTAACCGATATACAGACCGTCATTGTTTACCCCACTCGTCAGGCGATAATCATAAGTGCCGACGGCCGCTTTTTGCCCATTCTGCTGAATATCACGCTGTGATCTGCTGGAGAGGATTTGCCCATTTTTATTCTGTAGTTGAAGATTACCCGCATCCCCCAGAACTTCCGCACCCTGTGCATCAACCAGCTTAATGGTGCTGTTACCATCATCGACTTCAGTGAGCGATAACGCAGAGTCAATATCACGAGAAACAGAGCGTACAACGTCACTGTCAGTAACCTGAATCACACCCTCGCCGCGCAAATCCAGCGTTTTACTAACGTTGACCGTCCCTTCTGTCATCTGCGCGCCAGCGGCCAGGGCACCAAAATCAACGGTTCCGCCCGAGAATCCCAGAGTGCTAATGGAGTGAGCGCCCTTACCCACTGTTATCTGGCTTCCCTGACCCGCAGTGATCCCGCCTTTCTGCAGAAACTCAGCATTTTTTTCCAGGTTAAATGTCGTGTTCTGGAATGCCAGTGCCCCCTGAAACCAGTCTGTATAAGCAAACTCATCGAAGGAGAATTCGTGATTCCCCATGTTTATTTCAACAACGCCTTTACCTTCAAGATCGTTATCAAACACCCAATCTTTATTGGCATTAATTTGCAGTTTGCCATCAACATCCAGTTCTGCACGGCCGATGTTCTTGTCTTCAGAAATAACAGCGACAGCATCGGAAGCGACATCAATATATCCGCTGAATGCATAGTTATTGCCGGTCAACTCCACCGTCCCACTGTCGATACTTATTGTACCGTTGCCGGAAATCTTATTGGCAAAGGTCATGCTATCGTCAGCCTTCAGGTGTAATTTCCCGCGGTTGGTGATTTCTGCTGTACCTATATTTTGGGTGATCCCTAAAGCCCCGTTTTTCTCAATTTTGACTTTACCGCTAAAGGCGGAGTTATCCCCGGTTAAGTAAGTTGTACCATTGAGCGCATTGATATAGCCCAGGCCCTCGCTGCCACTGACAATATCCGCGGAAATAGTCGCGTTTTTATCCGTGTGGTTTAAAGTGATTTTCTTATCTGATGTCGAAGCCCACACAAACTCAATTTTTTCGGCATCAATAATCCCTGCCGCTTTCGCATCACTCCCTTCCTGGGCACCTAACGCCAACTCAGAGTTGGTGCTTAAACTAATAGTCGGCGCAGAAACTTTACCGCCTTCTGAAACGGCAAGTGTTGTATCGGAGTTTTGGTTATAATAGCCCAGGCTAATTTGCTTACTGGCATTAACTTCACCGCCGTTATTAACTGACAGGTACTGATTACCACCGTAACTGCTGTAAACGCCCATAAAGAAGGTTTCAGAATTTACCTGGCTGCCTTCACCACTGACATTTCCCTGCAAATAGGTCAGACGACTGGTGCCCTTAACATGGATTTTGCCGCCATTGGAGACGTTAAAATAGCCGCGATCATGCCAGGAGCCGGAGTTTGAGTCATATAAATCATCTGCATACAACTCACTACCAGCATTGGAGACGTTCAGGAAACCTGTACCTTTCAGCAGGACGTCAAGCTGACCATTGATATACACTTTCCCTCCGGTGATATCCAATCCACCACCAGAATTGAGCGTAAAGCGTGGACGCGAGGTGTCTGTTACGTTAATAACCAGATTAGCATTATCAGTCACCGTAATACGGTAATCGATGTTCTGATCGGTTTTGCCGTAATCAACAGTCTTATCCTGGTTCACGATGAAATCACCAGAGAACGCCAGAGATGAATATAAACTTATCGCGCTAATTAAAACAGCCCGGGACTTTTTTCCTTTTACTCTGCTCCCCAGCTCCGAGCAGACGCTCCAACAGTTACGGGACCTGTTCCACTTTAGCCGATATATTTTATTCATCACAATCTCCAGCAATACATCCAAATAAAACTAAGATTGCATAAACAGCAACGCATTAAATGCCATTCCGGTTACTGTTCATCGCATATAAAAATTCAAAAATTTTGCATAGCATTGACAACCACATATCTGAGTATGTAGTTCAGAGGGTAATAAAATAGCAAGTTACTACTGAAAACTTATTTTAAGTTAACACTATTAACTTTATCATTACATTCCACCCAGTCTCGAATACATGCGCATTATATGTATCCAGGAACTCAAATCAACTCAAAATATAAACAAAAGCAGGAGGAATACATTTAATATACAGCCGGTAAAAGTGGTAACTCTTATTAGGTATCAAAATATAAGAATCGTCTTATTAATAAATATATAACTCTATAGGACTGAATCCATTCAGCTAATGCAAAATAAAATCGTTAATTAATAAAATATAAAATCATGAAGTGATACAAGAGGAATTGCAGGATATGACATGACAATCATATATAATATATGCATAATTTTTTACAGCGAGTCAATGATTTCCGCGCCATATGCAGACATGGCGCGGTTTTATGCAAAAATAATCACACGTCCGGGAACATTACGCTATTACCCGGCGCTTCACGATGGAGATGGATAAAGTTTAGGTGCCGCTCGTACTGATCGAGAATATCGGTGATCACCTGCTCTTTGCTGTAGTCCATCAGGTCGTTGCCCTGGCTGCCTTCTAACAGGAAGGTTTCCAGCCGGTAATAGGTCGATTTCCCGCTACGTGCGCGGTAGGTAAAGCCCGGCACCGAATATTGCTGTGGCCAAATCTGATAGACAAAGTTTTGCTCTTCACCCATATGCACCAGCAAATCCAGATGCCCTAACTGTTGTCCCTCTTCCGGCGGCAGGCTTTTTAACTCGACGTACGCACCGCGCAGTCGCAGTTCCTGCGCCACTTCTTCCATTGCTGGATAACAGACGGTTTCCATCATCTGTTTGGTGTAACGCGTTCCTGGGTAGTTCATCAGGCGCGAGAGACGTTTTTTCCAGCTCAGGCGATCCTGAAGCCCCAGCGGTCGCGGTGCGGTATCACGGTTGGCACTTTCACGGCGGTAATCTTCTACCTTCAGAGATTTATACAATCCCGCCATCACGAAGAAAATCACAAAGCTGAACGGCAGCCCCATGATTACCGTGGTGTTTTGCAGCGCGGATATCCCGTTGGTCATCAGCATGCCGAGCGTCAGCAGACCAATCGCCACCGACCAGAAGACGCGCAGCCAGCCGGGGGCGTCGCTGTTGATATCTTTAAGCTGCGAGGTGAAATTCCCCAGCACCAGCGCGCCGGAGTCCGCCGAGGTTACGTAGAACAGCAGACCCGTAATGGTGGCAACCGAGGCGCTAAAGGTAAATGCCGGATATTGCGCCAACAGGCTGTAGAAGCCGCGTTCCGGGTGCACCATCGCTTCCTGTGCGAAGGCCGCACCACCGTGGATGATTTCATACAGCGCGCTGTTACCGAACACCGACAACCACAAAAGCGTGAAGGTGAACGGAATAATTAACGTCCCCAGCACGAACTGGCGAATGGTGCGTCCACGCGAGATACGCGCCAGGAACAGGCCGACAAACGGCGACCAGGCTACCCACCATGCCCAGAAAAAGAGCGTCCAGTTATTCATCCACTCAACCGGGCGGTCAAAGGCGAAACTGTTGAGCGTCATGCCCATAAAGCGGTTAACGTAATCGCCAACGTTCAGCACCAGCGCATTAAGCAGGAACGAGGTGTCGCCCATAAACAGCACGAACAGGATCAACCCCAGCGCCAGTGCGACATTGAGTTCAGACAATACGCGAATGCCTTTGTCGACACCGGAAGTCACCGAGATAGTCGCGATGATTACCGACAGCGCGATCAGCGCCGCTTTCGCCGCCATTGAATCCGGGATATCAAACAGTACGCTCAGGCCATAGTTAAGCTGCACCACGCCAATGCCGAGCGTGGTGGCGATCCCGAAGATGGTGCCGATCACCGCTGCAATATCCACCGAGTGACCAATCGGCCCGTTGATCCGTTTACCGAAGATCGGGTACAGCGCCGAGCGGATGGTGAGCGGCAAATTATAACGATAGCTAAAGTATCCGAGCGCCATGCCCATCAGCGCATACATCGACCAGCCGGTTAAGCCGTAGTGAAACAGCGTCCAGACCATCGCCTGACGCGCGGCCTCAATCGTCTGACCCGCGCCTTCCGGCGGCTGCATATACTGCGTTACCGGTTCGGCTACGGAGAAGAACATCAGGTCGATACCGATCCCGGCAGCAAACAGCATCGCCGCCCAGCTCAGCAGGCTGAACTCAGGCTTAGACTGCTCGGGCCCGAGTTTCACCGAACCAAAGCGCGAACAGGCAATGCAGACCACAAAGACAATATAGATCGTTGCCGCTAACAGATAGTACCAACCAAAAGTTTTAGAAACCCAGTCCAGCGTGCGGCCAATCCACAGAGCCGAGAAGTCGCGAAACAGGATCGTTGTCAGGGAAAACAACAAAATCAGTCCGGCGGAAGTATAAAACACCACCGGATTGATTTTGTCCTTTTCCCTGCTGTGCGAAAGGTCTGTCATCCAGTATCCCCACTGTTATTGTTACCATTTAAAATCAAATTGGTAACAATTAAGACACATTTTATATTGAACGTCCAATCAATAACGGCTTTAATAGATTAACAACGCTGATGAATGGAGTGGCAAAAATGCCCAAATTGGGGATGCAGTCGATCCGGCGCAGACAACTGATCGACGCCACGCTGGAAGCAATAAATGAAGTAGGTATGCACGATGCGACGATCGCGCAGATCGCCCGCCGGGCGGGCGTTTCCACCGGGATCATTAGCCACTATTTCAAAGATAAAAATGGTCTGCTGGAAGCAACCATGCGTGATATCACCAGCCAGCTGCGTGACGCGGTCTTGAACCGCTTACACGCGCTACCGGATGGCAGCCCTGAGCAGCGATTACAGGCGATTGTTGACGGAAATTTCGATGAGACTCAGGTCAGTAATGCTGCGATGAAAGCCTGGCTGGCGTTTTGGGCCAGCAGTATGCATCAGCCGATGCTTTACCGTTTGCAGCAGGTGAGCAGCCGCCGCTTGTTGTCGAATCTGGTGAGCGAATTTCACCGCGAGTTACCGCGCAAAGAGGCACAGGAGGCAGGTTATGGCCTGGCCGCGCTGATTGACGGTTTATGGCTGCGCGCGGCATTGAGTGGTAAACCGCTGAATAAAACTCTCGCACACTCGCTCACCCGCCACTTTATCACTCAGCATTTACCCACCGATTAACCGAGGAGACGTGATGTCCCGAATGGCAGAACAGCAACTTTATATACATGGTGGTTATACCTCCGCCACCAGCGGTCGCACCTTCGAGACCATTAACCCGGCCAACGGTAACGTGCTGGCGACCGTGCAGGCCGCCGGGCGTGAGGATGTCGATCGCGCCGTGAAGAGTGCCCAACAAGGGCAAAAAATCTGGGCGGCGATGAGCGCCATGGAACGCTCGCGCATTCTGCGTCGGGCCGTTGATATTCTGCGCGAACGCAATGACGAACTCGCTAAACTGGAAACCCTCGACACCGGGAAGGCGTATTCAGAAACCTCAACCGTCGATATCGTTACCGGCGCGGACGTGCTGGAGTACTACGCCGGGCTGATCCCGTCGCTGGAAGGCAGCCAGATCCCATTGCGTGAGACGTCATTTGTTTATACCCGCCGCGAACCGCTGGGCGTAGTGGCAGGGATTGGCGCATGGAACTACCCGATTCAGATTGCTTTGTGGAAATCCGCACCGGCGCTGGCGGCAGGCAACGCGATGATTTTCAAACCGAGCGAAGTCACCCCGCTTACCGCGTTAAAGCTGGCTGAAATCTACAGCGAAGCGGGCCTGCCGGACGGCGTATTTAACGTGTTGCCGGGCGTAGGTGCGGAAACCGGGCAGTATCTGACCGAGCATCCGGGCATCGCCAAAGTGTCGTTTACCGGCGGCGTCGCCAGCGGCAAAAAGGTGATGGCTAACGCGGCGGCTTCCTCCCTGAAAGAAGTGACCATGGAGCTGGGCGGTAAATCACCGCTGATCGTTTTCGACGATGCGGATCTCGATCTCGCCGCTGATATCGCCATGATGGCGAACTTCTTCAGCTCCGGTCAGGTGTGTACCAACGGCACCCGCGTCTTCGTTCCGGCGAAATGCAAAGCCGCATTTGAACAAAAGATTCTGGCGCGCGTTGAACGCATTCGCGCGGGCGACGTTTTCGATCCGCAAACCAACTTTGGCCCGCTGGTCAGCTTCCCGCATCGCGATAACGTGCTGCGCTATATCGCCAAAGGTAAAGAGGAAGGCGCACGCGTGCTCTGCGGCGGCGATGTGCTGAAGGGTGATGGCTTCGATAACGGCGCATGGGTTGCACCGACCGTGTTCACCGATTGCCGCGACGAAATGACTATCGTGCGCGAAGAGATCTTCGGCCCGGTGATGTCGCTCCTCACGTATGAGTCTGAAGACGAAGTGATTCGCCGCGCCAATGATACCGACTACGGTCTGGCGGCGGGTATCGTCACGGCGGATCTGAACCGCGCGCATCGCGTCATTCATCAGCTGGAAGCCGGCATTTGCTGGATCAACACCTGGGGAGAATCCCCGGTGGAGATGCCCGTTGGCGGTTACAAACACTCCGGCATTGGCCGCGAGAACGGCGTGATGACGCTCCAGAGTTATACCCAAGTGAAGTCCATCCAGGTTGAGATGGCTAAATTCCAGTCCATATTCTAACCAGGAGGTTTATTTGCAATTTGACTACATCATTATTGGCGCCGGCTCTGCCGGCAACGTCCTCGCGACACGTCTGACTGAAGATCCGAACACTACCGTGCTGCTGCTTGAAGCGGGCGGCCCGGACTATCGCTTTGACTTCCGTACCCAAATGCCCGCTGCGCTGGCGTTCCCGCTACAGGGTAAACGCTACAACTGGGCGTATGAGACCGAGCCGGAACCGTTTATGAACAACCGTCGCATGGAGTGCGGACGCGGTAAGGGGCTTGGTGGATCATCACTGATCAACGGCATGTGTTACATCCGTGGTAACGCGCTGGATCTCGATAACTGGGCGCAAGAACCCGGTCTGGAGAACTGGAGCTACCTCGACTGCCTGCCCTACTACCGCAAGGCCGAGACGCGCGATGTGGGCGAGAACGACTACCACGGCGCTGATGGCCCGGTAAGCGTGACCACCTCAAAACCGGGTGTCAATCCGCTGTTTGAAGCGATGATTGAGGCGGGCGTGCAGGCGGGCTATCCGCGCACAGAAGACCTTAACGGTTATCAGCAGGAAGGTTTCGGCCCGATGGACCGCACCGTCACGCCGCAGGGCCATCGCGCCAGCACCGCGCGGGGTTATCTCGATCAGGCCAAATCGCGCCCGAACCTGACTATTCGAACTCACGCCATGACCGATCACATTATCTTTGACGGCAAACGCGCGGTAGGCGTCGAGTGGCTGGAAGGCGACAGCACCATCCCAACCCGCGCAACGGCCAACAAAGAAGTGCTGTTATGTGCAGGCGCGATTGCCTCACCACAAATCCTGCAACGCTCCGGCGTCGGCAACGCTGAACTGCTGGCCGAATTTGATATTCCGCTGGTGCATGATTTGCCCGGCGTGGGCGAAAATCTTCAGGATCATCTGGAGATGTACCTGCAATACGAGTGCAAAGAACCGGTTTCCCTCTACCCTGCCCTGCAGTGGTGGAATCAGCCGAAAATCGGTGCGGAGTGGCTGTTTGGCGGCACCGGCGTGGGTGCCAGCAACCACTTTGAAGCAGGCGGATTTATTCGCAGCCGTGAGGAATTTGCGTGGCCGAATATTCAGTACCATTTCCTGCCAGTGGCGATTAACTATAACGGCTCGAATGCGGTGAAAGAGCACGGCTTCCAGTGCCATGTCGGATCGATGCGCTCGCCAAGCCGTGGGCATGTGCGGATTAAATCCCGCGACCCGCACCAGCATCCGGCGATTTTGTTTAACTACATGTCGCACGATCAGGACTGGCAGGAGTTCCGCGACGCGATTCGCATCACCCGCGAGATCATGCATCAACCGGCGCTGGATCAATACCGTGGACGTGAAATCAGCCCCGGCGCGGAATGCCAGACAGATGAGCAGCTCGATGAGTTCGTGCGTAATCACGCCGAAACCGCCTTCCACCCATGCGGTACGTGCAAAATGGGGTACGACGAGATGTCCGTTGTGGATGGCGAAGGCCGCGTGCACGGGCTGGAAGGATTACGCGTAGTCGATGCGTCAATTATGCCGCAGATTATCACCGGCAATCTGAACGCCACGACCATTATGATTGGTGAGAAAATGGCGGATATGATTCGCGGACGAGAAGCGTTGCCGAAGAGTCTGGCGGCGTATTTTGTGGCGAATGGGATGCCAGTAAGAGCGAAAAAACTGAATCGCGATTTGAACTAACGCAGGAACTTATAAGCTTGAGAGTTACCGTTCTACGATAAGGACCGAATCCTTATATAAATAACATAGGTAACTCTCATGCTTCATATCCAGTATTCATGATGCTGGTTTTTTGCTGATGTTTTTACCAGAATATTCCTGATAGAGACTATTAATTCAAGCTTATCTGCGACAGATTTCATTTTCTGGATATATTATGAGTGACAAATCAAACAGGATATCGATCTGATTGAAATTTTATTTTATCTGAAGAAAAAGGTTCGTATTATTCTGTTTATTATAGCTGTTTGTATGACAATGGTGCTATTATTTCTGTACATCAATAAAGACAATATAAAGCTGAGTTACAGCCTAAAAATAAACCACACAACATCAGGCATACTTGTAAGCTGTGATAGCAATAATAACTTTGCCTGTCAGACCACAATGACTGAAGATGTTATTCAGCGAATTACGAGTTTTTTAGACCAGTACTAATGCTAAAAATTGCCTTGTCAAAAAAATGGTAGATGAATACCAAAAAAACTCTGGGCAGTAATAAACAGCATTCTGATAGAGAGTGCCTGTATAAAGCTGAAGTGACAATGAGCGGGAAGGGAGCCCGTCTTCAGGAATGGATTCCTGTCTTTTTCACTGTAAATATCCTGGCATTATTAATGTCAGGATATTTACAGAAGAGCAGCATAACCATGACGGAACGGGGTTAAGTCAGGTTGTCCTTAACGCTATTCACAACCTCGTGCCGCCTTCAGGTTTATGTCCAGACTTCATATCTCTCTCAGCAATCCTCAATAATCAGATACACCGCTTTCACCGGACCATGAACCCCGACGACTTTGATAAGCTCAATGTCCGCCGTTGAACTGGGACCACTGATGATGTTAATACATGACGGCATTCGTTCACCGGCCTGCGCTTTCTGATGCAATTTTTCTGCGAGTTGCGCTACACGCGGCAGGATTGTGCTTTTACGCAGGATAAAAAGAGAAGATTCCGGGAGCAAGCTCAATGAACGCCCGCGCCCGGCGGCGGAAAAAAGAACCACGCCACCCGATTCGGTTAAACCATATTCAGCATATACGACGCCCACTTTAGCCTGCTCTGCTTGTGATATGTTCTCAATACCTTTCGCCGGATCCCAAACAACGGCATTGCATTCCTGCTGCAAACGTTCGCTAATCCCCAATTCCTCCAGTCTCGCGTCACCGCTAATCACGACCGACTGCTCTCCCAGCTCTTTACACAGACATATTGCAGCTTCTGCGGCCTGCGCCTCGCTGGTCAGTTCACAGCGCGTCAACATAACATCGCTGGCAAACTGGATAAACGCGTCACAGCGCTGCTGTTGGTTAAGTTCGGTAAGCCGCTCGTTAGCATAGTTGTTAAGCGGCGCATCATCTGCTTGCGGTTCAAGTCGCTGCGGGCGACCCAGTGCCTGAGCAACGTTATTCAAAAATTCGCTCCGATTATCCATTCTTTTTCTCCTGCGCCTGATGTTTCTTAAACCAACTACGGAAACTCTCTCCGTCAGCTTCAGGAAGATCGCGTGCTTCCATCCAGTCGCTAATCGCGCCAAATTTGAGTGGTGTTTTGCCGCCATTGATAAACCAGCTTGCCGCATGAGCACCAGCCATCATCCCGACTTTCCACAATCCTGGATGACTATTGGCATACGCGAACATTTTTATCGCCCGTTGCTCTGCTTTTGCGGTGATCCCTTTTTCAGCCATCACCCGACGATGACGCAAAATCAGTTTTGACAGCGGAATACGCACCGGACACACGCTGTCACAAGCGGTGCATAAAGAGCAGGCGTAGGGTAAATCTTTAAAATCTTTATAGCCGCCAAGTAGCGGAGAAATCACCGCACCAATTGGCCCTGGATAAATAGAGCCATATCCATGACCGCCAATATGGCGATATGCCGGACAAGTATTCATACAAGCCCCGCAGCGAATACAGCGCAGCACATCCCGAAATTCAGAGGCCAGCACCTCAGAACGCCCGTTATCGACAATAACCAGATGAAACTCTTCAGGACCATCAACGTGCCCCGCTTCGCGCGGTCCTGTCAGCCAGGTGTTGTATCCCGTCAAACGTGCACCAACGGCACTGCGCGCCAGCATGGTGATCAATACATCTACCTCGGCAAACGTGGGGGCAATACGCTCCATTCCCATCACTGCAATATGCGTTTTAGGCAGCGTGGTACACATTCGCGCATTACCTTCATTGGTCACCAGGCATACCGAACCGGTCTCTGCCACCGCGAAATTACAGCCGGTAATACCTATTTCAGCACTGAGGAAATCTTCGCGGATTTTTTGCCGAATGAATAAGGTCATCGCTTCAGGCGTTTCCGGCCCCTCATAACCCAGACGTTCGTGTAGCACTCGACGGATCTGATGGCGATCTTTATGAATTGCCGGGACCACAACATGAGAGGGCGGATCTTGATCCAGCTGGAGAATGTATTCACCCAGATCGGTTTCAATCACCTGAATACCAGCATCCTGCAACACATGATTGACACCAATCTCTTCGGTCACCATCGATTTAGATTTCACCACCTTCCGGGCATTTTTGCGTTGGGCGACCTGTAAAATGTAGCGGGTGGCGTCTTCTTTGGTTTTTGCAAAATAGACGTGACCGCCGTTTTGCGTCACTTTTTCAGAGAGCTGGTACAGATAAGCGTCGAGATTACTCAGAACATGATCACGTATCTGGGCGGCCCGGTCGCGCCACTCCTCCCAGTGCCCTAATTCATCGACCATTTTTTGCCGATTTGCCCCAATACGCTGCTGCGCGTTTGCCACCGCTTTGCGCATGATCGGATCTTCAATTTGCTGACGGATGCGTGTCTTAAAATCTGTATTACTGGTTTTGATCGACATCTTTATATCCTCAGCGGCTCATCAGCACTTCAGCAATATGCATCACTTTGACTTTCTGCCCTTCCCGTTGTAATCGTCCACTGATGTTCAGCAGGCAACTCACGTCAGCACCAATTAAATACTCAGGGCGGACTTCCATCAGGTGCGCAACCTTTTCTTTCACCATCTCGCCGGATATTTCGGCCATTTTGACCGAGAACGTGCCGCCAAATCCGCAGCAGGTATCCTGTTCAGCAAAGGTCAACAGCTCCAGTCCACGCACATTTTTCAGCAGCGTAAGTGGCTCGTCCTTCACCCCCAGCTTACGGGCCAGGCTACAAGATGGGTGATACACCGCTCTCCCTTGCAAACTGGCACCTACATCGACTACCCCTAATGTATTAACAATAAAAGAGGTGAGATCCTGCATACGCGCGGCAACCTTTTCGGCACGTGATGCCCATTCAGGCTCATCCGCCAGATACGTTGGGTAACTTTTTACGGCATAGGTACAGGAGCCAGCCGGTGAAATAATGGGATCGTCGTTATCCTCCAGTGCGGCGATCAGATTTTTCATCCCTGGGATCGCTTCTTTGATATAACCACTATTGATCGCAGGCTGACCGCAGCATCCCTGTTTCTCCGGGAAATTTACGCGACAGCCGAGTTTTTCCAGTAGCAGCACGGAGTCTCGTGCCATTCTTGATTTCAGGGCGTCACCAATACAGGTGACAAAGAAATTGACATTCACAACTAATACTCCATTACTTCATGCCCATTTATGCCCGATGCTTCCCCCCACCAGGGGATCAATCATCAATAAATATGGCGTTCTTTTTTAATTGGCTAGCAACATACCACCCCTCATTTGTATGACAAATGATAATCTTTCATCCAAACTTCAAATGCAATAACTAATTTTATTTCTTTCGGCATCGCTCACATTTTATAGGGAAATCGACGATCATTTTTGGCATAAGAAATTCATTTAAAAAGGCCACATCCCTTATACCTATTCAGAGCTACTTATTCAGGGGTTGTTGAGATATACAATGATGGTGTACTAACAAAATCACCGGCAATAATCAGGTATCAAGTAATAGTCGGCATTTTATTTAATTAAAGCAATTTAGTTTGCGTTTTTATTTACATACTGGGCCTGCATTCTTCAAAAAAACATATAAAACACAGTTGGAAATAGAAATAGTTGAAAGGCTCACAACACCCGGAATGCTGATTATCTTTGCTCCGATTCCTGGCGGTTTTATTCAGGGTGCAAGCTGTCTGACTCTTTCCCGATATTCTCCCGGGGTACAACCAAACTCGCGGACAAACGCCTTGTGAAAAGATGATTCACTGGCATAGCCTACTGACTCAGCGATCACCACAACAGGGAACGTTTCCCGGGAAAACATCTGGGCCGCTATTTGTAGACGCAACTTTGTTAATACAGCCAGCGGCGTGGTTCCGGAAACATCACGGAAAAGCTGGGCAAAACTTGCCCGGGACATGTGGGCGATGCTGGCCAGCGATTCGACGGTCCAGGCGTGTCCTGGCATTTCCAGCATTTGCTGTATTACCGCACCAAGACGTGGATGCAGAAGCAAACTGAGAATGTTTTTCTCAGTATTAACCTGTGCAATCCACTCACGCACCGCGAGGGTAAAGAATGTAGCGCAGATCTGGCTACACAGTGCATCCACTCCCGGCATTGCCGATCTGGACTCCTGTTGTAAAAACGGGATCGCCTCCCTCAGCCAGTTATATTCCACGCTGTGGTTAACCGGTGCTAAAAACAGCGTTTCCGGCAAAGACGTTAAAAAATAACGCGCCGAATGTTGCAGTCGAAGAGTGCCACAGACAATACAGGTCGATTCATTATCGACATGACTCAGGCGATGAGCTGAATTTTGTGGTAGCAGGACCACATTTCCCGGGCGTAATGTAAAAATCTCCCCCGTCGGCATTTCCAGCTTCGCCGCTCCTTGCGTTAACGCATGCCAACGAATAACCGATAATTCCCCGGCACCATGTGGAAGCTGCCAGTCACTTCCTAACACGCAATTCTTATCGATCGTTCCTTGTGGAGCGTTAAGCATCAACAAACGGCTAAGGGCATCCATATCAGACTCCTGAGTGGTTTTTGATTACAAACACCAACAATCTTAGTCAATAATTAATCTAATACCATCAAATGGTTAATCATGATTTTTGTTTTGTGATTCTGATTAAGAAAAAGAAAATACCAGACGATAAGACAAAATATCAAGCGTTGTGAAGAAATGTTATTTGCTCTTTTGCGTCTATAGTCATGATGTCAAATGAACGCGTTTCGACAGGAAATCATCATGAATAAATATCAGGCAGTTATTATTGGTTTTGGCAAGGCTGGAAAAACATTAGCCGTCACGCTGGCAAAAGCAGGTTGGCGTGTGGCTCTCATCGAACAATCAAATGCAATGTATGGCGGGACCTGTATTAATATCGGCTGTATCCCAACCAAAACATTGGTTCATGACGCACAGCAGCACACAGACCTTGTCCGTGCCATACAGCGTAAAGATGAAGTGGTTAATTTTTTACGTAATAAGAATTTTCATAATCTTGCGGATATGCCCAATATCGACGTGATCGACGGCCAGGCGGAGTTTATCAATAATCATAGCCTGCGTGTTCATCGGCCTGGGGGAAATCTGGAGATTCATGGCGAGAAAATTTTTATTAATACCGGTGCACAAGCCGTAGTTCCGCCAATTCCTGGAATTACCACCACGCCTGGTGTATATGACAGCACTGGATTACTTAATCTAAAAGAATTACCAGGGCATTTAGGTATTTTGGGCGGCGGATATATTGGCGTTGAGTTCGCCTCTATGTTCGCTAATTTTGGCAGCAAAGTAACCATTTTAGAGGCAGCTTCGCTGTTTTTGCCTCGGGAAGATCGGGATATTGCTGATAATATCGCGACGATTTTACGCGATCAGGGCGTCGATATAATCCTCAATGCCCATGTGGAGCGAATCAGTCACCATGAAAATCAAGTGCAAGTGCATAGCGAGCACGCCCAACTGGCGGTGGATGCACTGTTAATAGCTTCCGGTCGTCAACCGGCTACCGCTTCGTTACATCCAGAAAATGCCGGTATCGCAGTAAACGAGCTCGGGGCAATTGTCGTTGACAAGCGATTACATACCACCGCAGACAATATTTGGGCGATGGGAGATGTTACCGGCGGGCTGCAATTTACTTACATTTCACTGGATGATTACCGCATTGTGCGTGATGAGTTACTGGGTGAAGGCAGACGTAGTACTGATGATCGGAAAAATGTGCCTTATTCCGTATTTATGACACCGCCCCTGTCCAGGGTTGGTATGACAGAAGAGCAAGCCAGAGAGAGTGGTGCTGATATTCAGGTGGTGACATTGCCTGTAGCTGCAATTCCGCGCGCCAGAGTGATGAACGATACCCGTGGGGTATTAAAAGCGATTGTTGATAATAAAACCCAACGTATATTAGGGGCATCACTGCTGTGTGTTGACTCCCACGAGATGATTAATATAGTGAAAATGGTGATGGATGCCGGGCTGCCTTATAGCATATTACGCGATCAGATATTTACTCATCCGTCGATGAGCGAATCACTCAATGATCTATTTTCATTAGTCAAATAAACTCAAAATCAGACGCCAGGACAAATATTCTGGCGTCTCAGAGAAAAGAATCTTATTAATTCCTTGTTATTATATAACTTCTTAATCACTTCATTGATGGTATTTTATATGTTTAAAAAACCTGTTTTATTTGCAACACTATTATCTGGCGTTATGGCATTTTCCACCAATGCAGATGATAAAATAATTCTGAAACATATCAGCGTCTCGTCAGTATCAGCATCACCGACAGTTCTGGAGGATGCCATTGCTGATATAGCCAGAAAATATAATGCTTCATCCTGGAAAGTCACATCGATGCGAATTGATAATAATTCAACCGCAACAGCAGTATTGTATAAATAAGGATGTTCACAATGGAAAAATACCTGCACCTGTTAAGTCGGGGAGATAAAATTGGCCTGACATTGATTCGTCTGAGTATTGCGATTGTTTTTATGTGGATTGGGTTATTAAAGTTTGTCCCTTACGAGGCAGACAGCATTACACCATTCGTCGCAAACAGTCCACTAATGTCGTTCTTTTATGAACACCCGGAAGACTATAAACAGTATCTGACTCACGAAGGCGAATACAAACCAGAAGCAAGGGCATGGCAATCGGCCAATAATACCTATGGTTTTTCCAACGGTCTTGGCGTCGTGGAGGTGATTATTGCTCTGCTGGTTTTGGCTAATCCTGTCAATCGCTGGTTAGGTTTATTGGGAGGGCTGATGGCATTTACCACACCGTTGGTAACACTCTCATTTTTAATCACCACCCCGGAGGCATGGGTACCCGCATTGGGTGACGCTCATCATGGTTTCCCTTATTTATCTGGTGCTGGTCGCCTGGTATTGAAAGATACTCTGATGCTGGCAGGTGCTGTCATGATAATGGCAGATTCGGCGCGGGATATTCTTAAACAACGCAGTAATGAATCCAGTTCAACGTTAAAAACTGAATATTGATAATCCGAACACTGTCTGTTGTTCACTTTTTCAGGCGTCAGGCTCCCTTTCTGATGATGAAGCCTGACGCCATATTACCGGAGATATGACAGAGTGAAGATCAATATCACTCCCCTGTTAAAAGATTCTTGTCGTCTCAGGTAAAATAAGTGATTAATATCAATCATGTATTTTTACAGCAAGACAACCACGAACAAACTCAGGATTAAAATGTTTTACCGATTCCCCAACATAACCCAAATCAAGCGAACTAATTTGCGCCATTTCTTTCTCTGTCAGTGAGAAATCCCAGATAGCAAAATTTTCTTCGATACGCTGTTGATGTGTCGATTTCGGAATAACGACCACTCCCCGTTGAATATTCCAACGCAGAATGACCTGAGAAATCGATTTTTGATGGGCATCTGCAATATTCTGAAGCAGACTATTTTCAAAGGGTTTATGTCTTCCACCGCCTAACGGAGCCCATGCTTCAGGCTGCACGTTATAATACTTCATGGTTGCCAGCGCCTCTGGTTGGGCAAAATAGGGATGCAACTCGACCTGGTTGACCATCGGTTTAACTCTTACCGTTTCACAAAAGTTCGCCAGAACATGAGGGTAGAAATTGGAAACCCCAATCGCTTTTAATTTGCCCTCTTCATAGGCATCTTCGAGTGCACGCCACGCACTAAAATAATCGCGCATGGCCTGGTGCAATAAATAGAGATCGAAGTATTCCAGTCCCGATTTTTTTAATGATGCTTCAATACCTGCTGCTGCAATATCCTGATTCAACATATCCTGCACCCACAATTTAGACGTTATAAATAACTCTTCTCGGGTACATAAACCTTCAGATATGGCTTCACGAACGGCTTCACCGACGGCATCTTCATTACCGTATACCGCTGCAGTGTCGATGAGTCGATAACCCGTGCGGATAGCGTTCAACACTGACTGTTTGCACACGTTTTTATCGGTAACCTGAAAAACACCAAATCCCATCATCGGCATTTTCAGATTGTTACTTAATACGGAAAATTCCACTGTCAGTCCCTCCATTAGGCATGAACAATGAGTCTACGTTAAAACGTAACCTCAAATTAGTATGTGGATTTTGATATCACTTATGCAAAAAATTCATTAATAATGTAGGACTGAAACCTCTTTATTTTCGGTGACAACGAAGCAGACGCTATCAGTGCTTTTGCCTTGGGCCTTGCTGTTTTTGATACACTTAGGGCCCAGGGCATAACGAAAATGTGCGATATGACAAAGAATTAATGGAGAATGTGATGATCAGGCAGAAGATTCTACAGCAGCTCCTGGAGTGGATTGAGTGCAATCTCGAGCACCCTATTTCAATCGAAGATATCGCACAGAAATCTGGCTACAGCAGACGCAACATCCAGCTTCTGTTCCGAAATTTCATGCATGTGCCTTTGGGAGAATACATTCGCAAACGAAGGCTTTGTCGCGCCGCCATTCTTGTCCGGCTCACCGCGAAATCTATGCTTGATATTGCACTCTCTTTGCATTTTGATTCACAGCAGTCATTCAGCCGCGAATTTAAAAAGTTATTCGGCTGCTCTCCCCGTGAATACCGCCACCGTGATTATTGGGATCTCGCAAATATCTTCCCTTCTTTTTTAATACGTCAACAGCAAAAGACGGAGTGTAGATTAGTCAACTTTCCTGAGACACCTATTTTTGGCAATTCATTTAAATATGATATTGAAGTGTCGAATAAATCACCGGATGAAGAAGTCAAACTGCGACGTCATCATTTAGCCAGATGTATGAAGAATTTTAAGACGGATATCTATTTCGTCTCCACGTTTAAACCGTCAACAAAATCGGTCGATTTGCTCACAGTTGAAACTTTTGCCGGTACGGTATGTAAACAAACCGATTCAGAGATGCCGAAAGAGTGGATAATTAACCGAGGACTGTATGCCTCTTTCCGCTATGAAGGTGAGTGGGAGCACTACCCTGAATGGGCGCGAAACCTCTATCTGATGGAATTACCTGCCAGGGGGTTAGCCAGAGTGAACGGCAGTGATATTGAGCGATTTTATTACAATGAAGATTTCGTAGAAAAGGATAGCAATGATGTTGTTTGCGAAATATTTATCCCTGTTCGTCCGGTTTAGTTATCGCTATGTCTAAATGAATTTATAACAAGACTACTGTCAGGCAATTCAATAAATAATGGCGTTGAAGATGTCAACGCCATTATTGTTTATTAGAATGTTACTTTCATACTCTTAATATTATTTCATCGCCTCCTCGCCCGTTGCCGTATTGGCATCCACCGCGGTAATGGTCACCGTCACTGGCTTCATTTCGTACCCGCCATAGGTCAGGGCGTTAAATGTGAACGTATAGACACCAGGCTTGCTGGTACTAAATGTACGCGTGATTTTTCCGCTCACGAAATGGTCATTTTTCGACGGCAGGAACTGATAATCCTTCTCCGTCACCCCTTCCGGCGTCTGAATGTCAACCCACATATTCCCCCCAACAGGGTTGTTTGCCGACATCAGGGTAACCTTCAGCGTTGCGGTCGATTCCCCATCTGCCACCAGAGATTCCATATCAGATGTTGCGGTGAGTACCGCATTTTTATCATCCGCCACGAAACTGGATTCAGCCGTTTTCGTTGATACCTGACCGTTGTCCTGACTCACTTGCGCCGTAAGAGTATATTTCGCTGCAACAGTCGTGGTGGCGGTGAAAATAGCCTGCCCTTGCTCATTCGTTGTCGCTGTGCCATTCGGTTCCAGGTTTAACGAAGCCGGGCTGGCGGTCAGCGTCACTTCGCTATCTTTCAACAAATTGTTATTGGCATCAGTCACCGTAACTTTATACGTTTGTTTGGCTTTGCCGTCCGCCAGTGCATAGTTGCCAATCACCTCAATACTGGAGACGGTTGCGGTAGCCTTATCGGCTACAAACGTTATAGTCTGCGTATTCGAAGACTGGCTATTCCCTGCCGATGCCGTGATCTCATACGTTCCGGCAGTCACTGAAACCACCTGCAACTCTGCTTTCCCCTCATCGTTGGCTTTCACCCAGACATTATCGCCTGTAAGCGGCTTGACACCCCGGGGCAGATTAAAGGTCACCAGGCTCCCTGGAACAGGGTTACCATTTTTATCCTCAACGTTCGCCGTCAGCGTAAAGGCATCTTTGCCGTTTGCCACTTTTTGAGCAGCGGCGTCTACCTGCAGGTTTGCCTGACCGGTGCTGGCATCCGCGTTGAATTTCACCGTGACCGTCTTCTGAGAGTTTTTCACCGCGGCCGCGATTTCAAGTTCCCCTGCAACGGTTGATATCAACTCAATATCCGCTTTACCTGCCGCATTGGTTGTTATTGTATTCCCCGTCTTGCTGGTCACACCCTGCGGTAAAGTCAGCGTGACATTTTGCCCTTGTAACGGGTTGCCATAGGTGTCCACGACAGTCAGGGTTATCTGGTTAGCAGACTGACCATTAGCCAGCTGGTTATTCACCTTCACCGCCATATCACGTATCTCAGCCTGAGAAGCGTCACCTGCAACATTCAGCACCAGTGGCTGAGCAACGGCATTTTGGCCGTTCACGCGTGGCATGACAGACAACTGACCTGCAGCCGATCCCAGCGTTAAGGTCGCCACGTAGACCCCATTACTTTGCTCTGTCCAGCTTCCAACTGAAGGTCGCTCTGATCCCGTGCTGGCGGCACCGCTAAACACTGGTGCATCTGGCTTCAGCCCGGTGACCGGGTTCCCGTACGCATCCTTCACGGTGAAGGTGAGTTCCGTCGTCGTTTTAACCGTTGGAGTCTTATTGTCCGCAACAAGCGTAGAGTTCGCTGTTGACATCTCCCCGGCGATGACCGTCAACTGCGCGGCTTCGGTGGCTGCTGGCTGGCCGTTGAAGAGCGGCATGACACGAAGCTCGCCCGTCTTTCCGCCTGTGGTCAACGTAGCAACATAGGAACCGTCACCTTTTTCGGTCCAACTGGAAATAGTCGCTCCTTCAGAGGCGGTCCCCGTCAAACTTGCCGACAACGAAAGACCACTGATAGCGTTGCCATGCGCATCTTTCGCCACCAGCGTCACGGTTGTGCTTTCGCCTGCTTTTACGCGATCTGCGGCTACAGACACTGTCGACTGGCCTGAAGATAACGCATCAGCTACCACGGTTACTTTTGCCGCGTTTGCTGCCGCATCCTGTCCATTTAGCTTCGGCATAACTTCTAATTCACCCGCCGTAGAGCCGAGAGTAATCTGCGCAGTCCACGTCCCATCACCATTATTTGTCCAGCCAGATGCCGTAGAACCAGCAGCTGCTGCGCCCGATAATGACGGTGCATCCGGATTGAGGCCTGTTACAGGGTTGTCATTGGCATCTTTTGCCGTCCAGATTGCCGTAAGCGTACCGCCGACCACCGGTTTATCAGGATTCAGGGTGATGGACGAATGTGCTGCATCAAGCGGCCCGGCAACGAACTTCAGCGTTTGTTGTAATGTGCCCAGCTGATACTGCTCGCTGAAGGCACGCACAACAACGTTTCCGGCACGGGTCGAAGAAACCGTGGCGCTGTAAACCCCTGGTTTTATTTCCGAAATGGCACCAACGGTAACACCATTAGTGTCTTGCGGAACAAGTCGCAGGCGGCTGGCTTCTCCCGTCACCGGATTACCCTCGGAGTCCACCGCAGTAAGCGTCAGCGTGTAGGCTTGCTGACCATCAGCAACCACGTCACCTGACGGCTCGTTAGCGCTCAGGGT
Organism: Escherichia sp. 94.0001; assembly: GCF_013369155.2. Classification (NCBI taxonomy): domain Bacteria; kingdom Pseudomonadati; phylum Pseudomonadota; class Gammaproteobacteria; order Enterobacterales; family Enterobacteriaceae; genus Escherichia; species Escherichia sp. 94.0001. The sequence continues at coordinate 30,529 of NZ_JABWMS020000041.1, forward strand.
GGAGTTTGCCACATCCATCATCGTGGCCCGCAGTTCTGCAGTGACGGTTTTGCTCATGCCATCAATGCTAACAGTAATCGTTGCCTCACCTGACTGCGTTCCGGTCGTAAAGACAGACTGGTACACCCCTGCTTCAGTTTCGGTGAACTCACCCAGTGTGGGTTTTGCCTGTGATTTAGTGGCCTTCAGGGTACGAGTCACAATATTTCCAGCCGGTTTGAAGGTTAGTTCAGTCTTGATCTGATCTTTCATGCCCGCGACTGGCTGGCCCTCGGCGTCGCGCAGAGACAGCACCAGCGGCTTTTGCTCATTACCGTTAGCAAGCATTTGAATACGGCTCTGACCGTCAAGCGTTAACGCCGTACGATCGGCGCTCATACCAGCTCCGCTAATAACCACTTCTGTCTGCACACGTTTCGAGGCATTGCCTTTGTTATCGTAGGCAACTGCTGAAATCGCATAATAATTGTCTTTGCCTGGACGGTAAGCCGGGAGCGTTACTTGCCACTGACTACCCTGACCGGTAATTTTGCCACCTTCAGCCAGTAATGACGGCGCTTCCCACTGCACATTTTTCAGTCCGTGAGTTGCTTTGCTGACCACAAGCCCCAGGGAAACCGTCTGACCGCCCTTGCCTTCAATACGCTCAGGCAGAGCAATACGGATCACTTCAGATTTGCGGTACTCAAGAACGATGTTGTTATTACGCTCAACCAGGTCATAGCGGCTGCCTGCCAGCATTCGACGCTCGCGAATGCTGTCTGTATCGAGTTGTTTTTGCAGAGGTTCGCCAATTCGGTAGTTAACTTCCAGGCCAAAGCGAGTGTCATTCTCACCACTCTTGCCCTGCTTATGCCCGGCGCTCAGTGTCAGAAGAGGCACTGGTGTATAGGTTACCTCGGCAGAAATAGCATGCGGGTCTTTCTGGCGTTTATCTTTACCAAACAGCCCGACTTCATCGCCATAATACTGCTCATACATCAGGCTTGCGCCAAGCTGCGGCCAGGCAGGTAAATAGCCCTCAGCACGAATATCCCAGCCATTCGCCGGGCGTTCCTGATAATCCTCAACATCCGGTGATTTTTTCCAGCCAGAAGCCCGGATATAACCATTGGCGCTCAGTTTCAAATAATCACGCCAGTATTCCGCACCAACACCAATGCGGGTATGACTACGGGATAAATCATGATCGATAAAAGTATTCACCCCCGCCATCCAGTCATTTCCTGAAAAATGACGCCAGCCAAAACCAATATTTGACTGAGTACGATCGTCGGTACAATGTATTGCCCCCTGAGTGAACAACATATTTGTCGGCGTGTCATAAATCGGATAAAGCATTTCCAGCGAAGAATCCTTCAGCGAGAAATCTTTATCGACATTCAGTTTGACGCGCGCTGTACCATATTTCCCGAGCCACTCCTGTATTTCCTGGTTAGCTTTAGCGGTGGCCATTCCGGTAATAAAATTACGTGTCGCATCGCTATCTGGCTGACTGCTTAAAAATGTCCCGGCATTTGCGGCAAGCGACGCGACATTTTTCTCCACGTTATTATCAGCAGTTACCGTAGTATTTTCCATGCTCAATCGTGGCTGAACCGCATGCTGCGCATGTGCCGCCATTACTGGGGTAAAAGTGACTGCGAGTGGGAAAAGAACCTGAACAGAGATATTTGCCCACGCCACGCAGCGGGCCAGAACTGAATAACGAAATCGTGGTTGTTTATGACCTGTTTTATAACGTGACATTGAGATAATTTCCTGATGAACGAATTAACGAACATAGGCAGACACAAATAATGGCGTCTGCTTGTCAGAAAAACCGGGGATTTCCCGGTTTCCTTTTCCGCAGAAAAGGAAATACCTTTATGTAAGAAAGTACACCGCCACCTAATATATCCAGTGCCTGTAGCCACTCATCAGGTGGTTGGGCGCGGGATTATATTTTTATTTATGGGTGAAAATTTAGCTTTTTGTGCAAGTCATTAAATAGATACCTAAGTTATATTTCTTACTCTGCGGACAGTGAATAATTCATTATTCAGAGTGAATAATAATGACCTACCTTTAATTAGCAACTATCGGAAATACGTCGAAGTAGGTATATACGCCAGGATAAACCGATATATTTTTTATGGATATTCATTTTCCTTCATCGGACTGTAAATTCCGGGGATATCGAACTTGCACGACTAATCTCAACCCTCAAACAGATTTATGAATTTTGTTCATAACCCCTGACAAATCCTGCCGTCTAATCGAGCTTTTCCCTTTACGTTATGCTTCTCATGAACGATAACGAAAGGATAACACCATGCAAAAAGTAAAACTGAACAACGGTATTGAAATGCCCCTGTTGGGCTTTGGTGTATTTCAGATGACCGATGCCGCCGAATGCGAAAGAGCGGTCATTGACGCTATTAACAGCGGTTATCGACTGATTGACACCGCCGCCTCTTATCAAAATGAAATCCAGGTCGGGAACGCACTGAAACAAAGCGGTATCGCCCGTAACGAACTCTTTGTCACCACGAAACTCTGGTTGCAGGATACCAGTTACGAAGGGGCCAAAGCCCAGTTCGAACGCTCTCTGAATCGACTGCAACTTGATTACGTTGACCTGTACTTGATTCACCAGCCATATGGCGATGTCCACGGAGCCTGGCGTGCCATGGAAGAGCTGCAACAGGCCGGTAAAATTCGCGCTATTGGCGTAAGTAACTTCCATCCTGACCGACTGGCAGACCTTATCGCTTTTAATAACGTCGTTCCGGCGGTAAACCAGGTTGAAGTTAACCCTTTCAATCAGCAGCTACAGGCCGTTCCCTGGATGCAAAGTCGTGGCATTCAGCCAGAAGCCTGGGCACCGTTTGCGGTTACAGGGCGGTAAGCGATTATGCATCTACCTATTTACGTCGGTCACTCAGTCAGAGTCTTGCCCATATTCAATGAGGTTCAACACCGCAGCCAATGAAAAGTAGGCCATGCGGGGATTAATAGCATTACTCATTAACCAATCGCTCTTTTCATTTACGTGCTCTTTATGTAACATATTGCTTTTATTGATCTTCCTGGAGTTTGCATGAATAAGAATCTCATCCTCGCATTTGCATTATTTTCCTTACCTGTATTTGCAGAAGAAGATCTGGGGCCAGGCAAATATGTTTGTGACATTAGGATTTCCAGCCTGGATACCGCTACTCAAATTCTGTCAAAATCCGCAACAGTTCTCGATAATGGAAACAATTTCATCGTTCAAATGCCAAATGGAGATCAATTGTACTCTCCAGATCTGGAAAATGTTGATGATGGTATAAAACAAAAAGCAACAATAGGTGGATTGACATTTATTCGTCGTCCAACTTTTAACGATCGCTTCATCGTGGAAGATGGAAATACAGGATTCTTCTATAAGATGCGAAACTGCGAGAAGAAATAAAGGAAGTTTGATAGCGATATCCTCCTGATTTTCAGGCTTTGTACCTGTTCAAGACTTACAACTACAAGCCGCTACGTGTTAACGCCTCCCAAAATAACCACCGTTAACCGTAGCGGTCATAGATACTATTATTTTAGCCACATTACTGGTGATAATGATAATGGATATTATAGCCGTATAGAAAATAAGTATTAATTATCAGAAAGTTTATTATGTAAACGCGTCCTAATGATTACGTTATTCCTCTTACCGATATTCGCCCAGAGCAACCATCAATTACACATATCATCAATTTTCGAGTTTTACTCTTTTCTCCACCATAAAATCAATAAAAGCACGAACTTTAGAGGGCATTCTCACCCGTGATGAAACATATATATAAAATCCAGAAAATGAAACGGCCCAATCCTCAAGAATCGGCTGTAACTTGCCCGCATTGATATGTTCAGCGATTGCAAAATCCAGATGTTGAATGATACCCGTTCCATTCAGCGCCATTCGTATCATGCTTTCGTCATCATTAGAAATATACTTACCTGACACCTCTATTTCGAACTCTTCATTACCCCCCACAACATTCGAAAACTCCCATGCTGAGAGTGCACCGCTACTTTTATGCCGCAACCGAAGACAATTATGGTTACTCAATTCCTGAGGAGTTTCAGGAATACCGTGTTCTTTTAAATAATCTGGCGATGCCACAGTAACCAGTTTAATAAGCGGAGAAACAGGAACGGCAGTCATATGCTCATCCAGTCCTTGCTCAAGACGTATGCCCACATCACAGCCGTCCGCAATAATGTTAGATAAACCGTCATCCATAATGAGTTCTATCTTTGTTTTGGGGTAACGAGTAAGAAACTCGCCAATATGAGGCTCAATAAGCATCCTTGCTGCAACACGGGAGGAATTTATTCTCAACAGTCCTGTAGGTTCAAGTTGGGTATCACCGACATCTTTCAACGCATCATCAATTTGCCCCAAAGCCGACACCAGCACTTCATACAGATGCTGTCCTTCCTCAGTAAGCGACATATTGCGGGTCGTACGGTATATCAGCTTGGTGTTAAGACGTTCCTCAAGAGATTTTAAATTCTGGGACAATGCGGCCCGCGTAATACCCATTTCAGAGGCTGCCCCGGAAAAACTGCCGGCACGAACAATCAGCGCAAACCAGGCAAGAGAAGGCAAAATTGAAGGCTCTATTTTCATCATTGTAAACCTTAACTTAACACTGTGATAGATATTAGACCATTGATGATAACCAATACAAGTCATACTATTACGCCGTTCGCGATATGAACACGAATGCCAGTTGCGGATAATAGAAATGATATTTAAATCTGTTTAGGCAAATCCCTGGAGCTTGAAATGAAAACGGTTTCGATAAAACACACTTACTGGGATATAGCTGCTGATATCTATTTCCCTGACGATTTTAATAGTGAAAAAAAGTATCCTGCCATTATCAGTGCCCATCCAATTGGAAGCTGCAAAGAACAGACATCGGGTAGTGTGTATGGTGCCGCCCTGGCAAAAGCTGGCTTTATCGTCATTGCTTTTGATGCCAGTTTTCAGGGAAGCAGCGGTGGAGAACCGCGTTATCTGGAAGATCCAACAATGCGAGTAAAAGACTTCAGCATTGTCGTTGATTACCTTACCACCTTACCTTACGTTGATGCCGGGCGTATTGGTGTACTGGGTATTTGTGGTGGAGGTGGATATGCCATTAATGCCGCAATGACAGAACGTCGGATTAAAGCCATTGGTACTGTCACGGGTGCAAACTACGGGCGTCTTATGCGTGAGGGATTTACAGCGTTTAATCCTATCGGAGCACTCGAAGCAATGGCGCAACAAAGAACAGACGAAGCTAACGGCGCAAAACTTCGCGTAGATGATTTGCTCCCTTCTTCTCCGGAAGCAGCTCTTGAAGCGGGATTAACAGAAATAGACCTTTTTGAAGCAACAGAATATTATCGTTCACCACGAGGCTGTGCGCCTAATGGGGTAAATCGTTCGCTATTTTCACATCAGACTGTTGCCGTGGGCTGGGATGCTTTTCATCTTGCAGAAGTCCTGTTAACTCAACCACTAATGGTTGTAGTGGGCGATAGAGTGGGCGCTTTTGGTGCCTATCGTGACGGCTGCGAAATTATTGGTCGTGCAGCCTCAAAACATAAAGAGTTGGTCGTGGTTGAAGGTTATTCACATTACGACCTGTATGATAAGCCAGAACCTGTGAAACAGGCGCTCGATAAATTAATTCCTTTTTATAAAACACATTTGTAATAATCTTACAGGGAGATTCCTTATCTCCCTGACATTTATCCTTTATTGACTACACAACAATAATGAAATTACTCAAAAAGAAATTTCATTAAAGAAACAAAAAAGCAGTAACTCAATCATTAAGATTATTAGAAACCCTTTGAAGGGATTATAAATAAAGCCAGAAATCTTGGTTCCAAAGCTGGCAACAACTAACCAGTTAAAACATACGCATCAAAATCAGATAAACATTTGAGGTATTGTTATGACAAATAAACACCCATCATTGTTTTCTCCTTTTATGCTGACAGAAAAAATAAAGCTACGTAATCGTATCGTTATGGCTCCTATGACAACCTGGTCAGCTAATCCTGATGGAACCATCTCTGAGCAAGAACTCGAATTTTATAAACGTCGCTCACAAAATGTTGGTTTAGTAATAACAGGATGCACCTATGTCACGCCAAGCGGCATTGGGTTTACTCATGAATTTGCCGCGTATGACGACCGTTTCATTAACAGCCTTGAAAAGTTAGCTGCTGCAGCCAAAAGTGGCGGTGCTCCGGCTATTTTGCAGATTTTCCACGCCGGTAATAAAGCCATCCCGGAGCTTGTGCCAAATTACGATGTTATTAGTGCCAGCGCATCAAGCGTAAAATCTGGTGACTTTATGAAGAGAGTGGTACAAAGCAGGGAAATGACTGAAAACGAAATTCAGGAAACCATTAGAGCATTCGGAGATGTCACAAAAAGGGCGATTAAAGCAGGTTTTGATGGCATTGAACTTCATGGTGCGCACGGATTCCTTCTGCAGAATTTCTTCTCCCCTCTATTTAACCAGCGTAATGACCGATGGGGAGGAGATCTTGAAGGATGTATGCGCTTCCCGCTGGCCGTATTACAGGAAGTAAAAAATGTAGTCTATGAATATGCGACAAAGCCCTTTGCCATCGGTTACAGAATATCTCCTGAAGAATCTGTAACAGGGGGTCTGCGGATAGAGGATACTTATAAACTCCTTGATCGGCTCATTTCATCCGGTATTTCGTATATACATACCTCGCTGGTCAGTATTAACGATAGCTACCCTGTTGAGTCGCCAAATGGCCCCCGAACTATTGAATTGATTTTAAATCATATTGCAGGCAGAGTGCCGGTAATCGCCGCAGGTAAAATACGCACACCGTCTCAGGCTCAAGAAGCAATTTCCGCTGGCCTGCCACTTGTTGCAATCGGTAAAGGGCTGGTAATAAATCCAGAATGGGTGACTTTAGCTGAATCAGGTAGAAGTCATGAAATTCAAACAGCCCTTAATCCACAACGCGTTCCTGAATTAACCATTCCGGATAAACTATGGGATCAAATTCAGGCATCGAAAGGAACTGGCTGGTTTCCGTTAATGGATTAAATATCTATTACTCTCCCGAGAGTAAAACTATCAAACCAATGAGTAACCGATACAGCCTCGCAAATTCTTTCAGATAATTAACCCGTCACTGCGGCACGTTCTCTCATAAGGCGTGCCTGCTGTGTAATCCAGTATGTATCCGGCATACTTGACGGTTTAATAGAACTCAATTCCTTTCCCAGGTTACCAACAACGATATCTTGTATAACACCCCAGGAGATACGACATTATGATGAGATGAGGTATGCTCCTCAGCGCCAATCAACGCCAGGGCTGGGCCAGTTTTGAGATCAGACTCATTCCCGGACTGACTTCAGGCGACATATATCAATGACATTGGGGCAATAAAAGATAGCCGATGTAATACATCTATTCAAATTTGTGATACATGTCAAAAAATTGGTTGACCAAACTCGTTATTTATATAAGGGCACTTACGAAGTGCACTCTTTTTTAAAGCGAGGAAGTACCAATGAAAGAGAATAAAGTACAGCAAATCAGTCATAAACTGATTAATATCGTTGTTTTGGTAGCAATTGTAGAATACGCCTATTTATTCCTCCATTTCTATTAATAACGGCAATAAACTGTTCATTTCAGCAATATTCAAAAGATGCATCCTCTCCCTTTTTTTTAAGTAATTATTATATCCGTGGGAGAGGAATACACGCTGTCAGGTAATCAATCAAACTGCGATAAATCATCGGCCAGTAAAGTGGAGATAGCCTCCATTCTCGAAAAATTCATACTCTCAGCGAAACCATCATCAATCACTCATCCAGGCGTTTATGGGAGCGTCGCCAATGGCTGCTAACAATGCCAGACTTCCCCGTTGCCGAAATTCCACATACCACAAATGGTCACAGGGATTGGGTGTTGAAATGATCCGGATGAGCATGTATCTTTACAGTTATGTTATAACATAACAGGTAAAAATGATGAAACCCAATATCCATCCTGAGTATCGTACTGTGGTGTTCCATGACACCAGTGTTGGTGAGTACTTTAAAATCGGCTCGACTATCAAAACAGACCGTGAGATTGAGCTGGATGGCGTAACGTATCCGTACGTGACAATTGATGTCTCTTCGAAATCGCACCCGTTCTATACAGGGAAGCTGAGAACAGTGGCATCAGAAGGAAATGTTGCACGGTTCACCCAACGTTTTGGTCGTTTTGTTAGCACGAAAAAGGGGGCGTGATGAAAGTCCTTAACTCTCTGCGTACCGCAAAAGAACGCCATCCAGACTGTCAGATTGTGAAGCGAAAAGGACGGCTGTATGTGATTTGTAAATCTAATCCACGTTTTAAGGCCGTTCAGGGGCGTAAGAAAAAGCGTTGATTCATAATTCGCCGGATTAACGATATTTGTCTGATTAATAATCAGACCGGATTAATGTTGGTGTATTGATTACACCAACATTAATTTTCCTGGAAATATATTCTTTAAGTTCATTTAAAGCCAACTGCCTGACGTTTCTCTCCGAATATTCCATTATATTAATGTTGATTTGTTGACCAACTTCGCCCCTGTATGCTGGTATCAACTCTCTTTTAGACTGAACAAGCCACTCCGCCCCCTCCCTTTGCGGCGCAGCCTGCATTTACACTCAAACTGTTAAGATGATAAATGTGGTAAATCTGTTGGTACTAACATAAAAACGTTTACGCCACAGGAACAGCCTGATCCACCGGTAACCCCATCGCCGACGTTCGAGTGCCAGTTAGAGTAACGCGCACAGATGACTGCACGCAGTGCCCTGTCAAAGAGACCATCGTTCCTGTGACAGCTGGCAGCCTTCGTTTAACTTCACTTAATTTGGCTCTTGGGGGGCTTACCGAACAGATGACGTAGTCACACCTATTCAATTTTTCACCACTTATTGGAGTAAACCCCCATAACCATTTTGTGCGGCATGTTAATCCATTAAGACACCTTATTGATTGTCAAATCTTCTTTAATTATGGACAACAATAGTTTTATATTCTATTTATTATCATTAAAACTTGTTTTTTTACTAGTCGAGCACAAAACGCATTAAGACTATTCCTAACACCTCAGGGCAAAGTTCCTGGCTAATATAAAATGCAAGTAAGAATTGAACGTTATATTGCCAATAACCTTATGAAACTGAATGTCTTTTTCTTCTTATCAAAAAAGCAATATTTTCATTTTTAGTAAATATTGACTTAACCATGGAATTCCTTTTCTGTTCACATATTGAC
>NZ_JABWMS020000042.1:0-39810 GCF_013369155.2 Escherichia sp. 94.0001
ACATATATTTGCATTAATAAAATAATTGTAATTATAAAGTTAAATATCGGTACTTTGTATTTAATAAATACGATCGATATTGTTACTTTATTCGCCTGGTGCTCCCTTTTAATTAACTGTTTTAGCGGAGGATGCGGAAAAAATTCAACTCATTTGTTAATTTTTAAAATTTATTTTTATTTGGATAATCAAATATTTACTCCGTATTTGCATAAAAACCATGCGAGTTACGGGCCTATAAGCCAGGCGAGATATGATCTATATCAATTTCTCATCTATAATGCTTTGTTAGTATCTCGTCGCCGACTTAATAAAGAGAGAGTTAGTGTGAAAGCTGACAACCCTTTTGATCTTTTACTTCCTGCAGCAATGGCCAAAGTGGCCGAAGAGGCAGGTGTCTATAAAGCAACGAAACATCCGCTTAAGACTTTCTATCTGGCGATTACCGCCGGTGTTTTCATCTCAATCGCATTCGTCTTCTATATCACAGCAACCACTGGCACAGGAACAATGCCCTTCGGCATGGCAAAACTGGTTGGCGGCATTTGCTTCTCTCTGGGGCTGATTCTTTGTGTTGTCTGCGGAGCCGATCTCTTTACTTCCACAGTGTTGATTGTTGTTGCCAAGGCGAGTGGGCGCATCACCTGGGGTCAGTTGGCGAAAAACTGGCTAAATGTCTATTTTGGCAACCTGGTCGGCGCACTGCTGTTTGTACTTTTAATGTGGCTTTCCGGCGAGTATATGACCGCGAATGGTCAATGGGGACTAAACGTCCTACAAACCGCCGACCACAAAGTGCACCATACTTTTATTGAGGCCGTCTGCCTTGGTATCCTGGCAAACCTGATGGTATGTCTGGCAGTATGGATGAGTTATTCTGGCCGCAGCCTGATGGATAAAGCGTTCATTATGGTGCTGCCGGTCGCGATGTTTGTTGCCAGCGGTTTTGAGCACAGTATCGCAAACATGTTTATGATCCCGATGGGTATTGTAATCCGCGACTTCGCATCTCCGGAATTCTGGACCGCTGTCGGTTCTGCACCGGAAAATTTTTCTCACCTGACCGTGATGAACTTCATCACTGATAACCTGATTCCGGTTACGATCGGTAATATTATCGGCGGTGGTTTGTTGGTTGGGTTGACATACTGGGTCATTTACCTGCGTGAAAACGATCACCATTAATGGTTGTCGAAGTACGCAGTAAATAAAAAATCCACTTAAGAAGGTAGGTGTTACATGTCCGAGCTTAATGAAAAGTTAGCCACAGCCTGGGAAGGTTTTACCAAAGGTGACTGGCAGAATGAAGTAAACGTCCGTGACTTCATTCAGAAAAACTACACTCCGTACGAGGGTGACGAGTCCTTCCTGGCTGGCGCTACTGAAGCGACCACCACCCTGTGGGACAAAGTAATGGAAGGCGTTAAACTGGAAAACCGCACTCACGCGCCAGTTGACTTTGACACCGCTGTTGCTTCCACCATCACCTCTCACGACGCTGGCTACATCAACAAAGCGTTGGAAAAAGTTGTTGGTCTGCAGACTGAAGCTCCGCTGAAACGTGCTCTTATCCCGTTCGGTGGTATCAAAATGATCGAAGGTTCCTGCAAAGCGTACAACCGCGAACTGGACCCGATGATCAAAAAAATCTTCACTGAATACCGTAAAACTCACAACCAGGGCGTGTTCGACGTTTACACTCCGGACATCCTGCGTTGCCGTAAATCCGGTGTTCTGACCGGTCTGCCAGATGCTTATGGCCGTGGTCGTATCATCGGTGACTACCGTCGCGTTGCGCTGTACGGTATCGACTACCTGATGAAAGACAAATACGCTCAGTTCACCTCTCTGCAGGCTGATCTGGAAAACGGCGTAAACCTGGAACAGACTATCCGTCTGCGCGAAGAAATCGCTGAACAGCACCGCGCTCTGGGTCAGATGAAAGAAATGGCTGCGAAATACGGCTACGACATCTCTGGTCCGGCTACCAACGCTCAGGAAGCTATCCAGTGGACTTACTTCGGCTACCTGGCTGCTGTTAAGTCTCAGAACGGTGCTGCAATGTCCTTCGGTCGTACCTCCACCTTCCTGGATGTGTACATCGAACGTGACCTGAAAGCTGGCAAGATCACCGAACAAGAAGCGCAGGAAATGGTTGACCACCTGGTCATGAAACTGCGTATGGTTCGCTTCCTGCGTACTCCGGAATACGATGAACTGTTCTCTGGCGACCCGATCTGGGCAACCGAATCTATCGGTGGTATGGGCCTCGACGGTCGTACCCTGGTTACCAAAAACAGCTTCCGTTTCCTGAACACCCTGTACACCATGGGTCCGTCTCCGGAACCGAACATGACCATTCTGTGGTCTGAAAAACTGCCGCTGAACTTCAAGAAATTCGCCGCTAAAGTGTCCATTGACACCTCTTCTCTGCAGTATGAGAACGATGACCTGATGCGTCCGGACTTCAACAACGATGACTACGCTATCGCTTGCTGCGTAAGCCCGATGATCGTTGGTAAACAAATGCAGTTCTTCGGTGCGCGTGCAAACCTGGCGAAAACCATGCTGTACGCAATCAACGGCGGCGTTGACGAAAAACTGAAAATGCAGGTTGGTCCGAAGTCTGAACCGATCAAAGGCGATCTCCTGAACTACGATGAAGTGATGGAGCGCATGGATCACTTCATGGACTGGCTGGCTAAACAGTACATCACTGCACTGAACATCATCCACTACATGCACGACAAGTACAGCTACGAAGCCTCTCTGATGGCGCTGCACGACCGTGACGTTATCCGCACCATGGCGTGTGGTATCGCTGGTCTGTCCGTTGCTGCTGACTCCCTGTCTGCAATCAAATATGCGAAAGTTAAACCGATTCGTGACGAAGACGGTCTGGCTATCGACTTCGAAATCGAAGGCGAATACCCGCAGTTTGGTAACAACGATCCGCGTGTAGATGACCTGGCTGTTGACCTGGTAGAACGTTTCATGAAGAAAATTCAGAAACTGCACACCTACCGTGACGCAATCCCGACTCAGTCTGTTCTGACCATCACTTCTAACGTTGTGTATGGTAAGAAAACTGGTAACACCCCAGACGGTCGTCGTGCTGGCGCGCCGTTCGGACCGGGTGCTAACCCGATGCACGGTCGTGACCAGAAAGGTGCTGTAGCATCTCTGACTTCCGTTGCTAAACTGCCGTTTGCTTACGCTAAAGATGGTATCTCCTACACCTTCTCTATCGTTCCGAACGCACTGGGTAAAGACGACGAAGTTCGTAAGACCAACCTGGCTGGTCTGATGGATGGTTACTTCCACCACGAAGCATCCATCGAAGGTGGTCAGCACCTGAACGTTAACGTGATGAACCGTGAAATGCTGCTCGACGCGATGGAAAACCCGGAAAAATATCCGCAGCTGACCATCCGTGTATCTGGCTACGCAGTACGTTTCAACTCGCTGACTAAAGAACAGCAGCAGGACGTTATTACTCGTACCTTCACTCAATCTATGTAATTAGTTTTGACTGAAATCGTACAGTAAAAAGCGTACAATAAAGGCTCCACGAAAGTGGGGCCTTTTTTAGCACGAGAGCCTTTTTTGTCAGCTATCTATACTTTAAGGTGACTGCCAAAACAGACTCGACGTAGCCTTCGAGCTGCGCGCCAACACGGCCTCAGATGGGCCACATCTGGAGAAACACCGCAATGTCAGTTATTGGTCGCATTCACTCCTTTGAATCCTGTGGAACCGTAGACGGCCCGGGTATTCGCTTTATCACCTTTTTCCAGGGCTGCCTGATGCGCTGCCTGTATTGTCATAACCGCGACACCTGGGACACGCATGGCGGTAAAGAAGTTACCGTTGAAGATTTGATGAAGGAAGTGGTGACCTATCGCCACTTTATGAACGCTTCCGGCGGCGGCGTTACCGCATCCGGCGGTGAAGCAATCCTGCAAGCTGAGTTTGTTCGTGACTGGTTCCGCGCCTGCAAAAAAGAAGGCATTCATACCTGTCTGGATACCAACGGTTTTGTTCGTCGTTACGATCCGGTGATTGATGAACTGCTGGAAGTAACCGACCTGGTAATGCTCGATCTCAAACAGATGAACGACGAGATCCACCAAAATCTGGTTGGAGTTTCCAACCACCGCACGCTGGAGTTTGCTAAATATCTGGCGAATAAAAATGTGAAGGTGTGGATCCGCTACGTTGTTGTCCCAGGCTGGTCTGACGATGACGATTCAGCGCATCGCCTCGGTGAATTTACCCGTGATATGGGCAACGTTGAGAAAATCGAGCTTCTCCCCTACCACGAGCTGGGCAAACACAAATGGGTGGCGATGGGTGAAGAATACAAACTTGATGGTGTTAAACCACCGAAGAAAGAGACCATGGAACGCGTGAAAGGCATTCTTGAGCAGTACGGTCATAAGGTAATGTTCTAATTTCCCCGTAAAGCGGCAACTTTATTGAGTTGCCGCTTTGTTATTCCGCGCTTCATTCTGCTACAGCGTTTTTAACACATCTTATAGTGCATCTACCATATCCCGTACCTGAGATAATAACGACTGATAATAGCTCGCGTGAAGTTCTTCCCCATCGAATACCACTGTATTACACAAGAAAGTGACATCGGCATCTTCAATACCAAGATAACTGCACATATTTATCAAATAATCGCTTATATTTTTTTCCCAGCCCATCTGGACAAATGATTCTTTGTCTCCTCCAACCAGCGCCACCCAACGAACTTTATTGAATGGTAATTTGTGCCCATCTCCATAAGCCAGCCCATTATTCCATACTCTGTCAATATATCCTTTTAGCATTGCTGGGAAGCTGTACCACCAGAGAGGAAAAACCACCACTAACGTGTCATGTTCAAGCAGCTCTGAATAAAGCTGATGAACCTCTGGAGAATAACGTTTATCCATATTCTTCCAGTCTGGTTCATCTTCCGGTGTCATCACCGGGTTGAAATTACGCCGATATAAATCGAGTTCCGTCACCTGTATTTTCCGCTCCATTGCCCGCTGATGGATCGCATCAGCAATATGTGCGGTCAATGAATCATGACGAGGATGGGCCCATACCAAATAAATACGTTCAGACTGCATAATTTTACCTCCACGTTAAGTTCTGGAGCGCACTTTACGCAGGCGGCATCATCCTGTAAACGTGATGATTCAGGATGAGTTAATGAAGGATTTTCACTAATGCGGATGAATATGTCTGACTTTGCCACTTTCTTTGCCGTGGCCCGTAATCAAAGCTTTCGTGCAGCAGGCGATGAGTTAGGCTTATCTTCGTCCGCCATTAGCCATAGTATTAAAACACTGGAACAACGTCTTAAAATTCGCTTATTCAATCGAACAACCCGAAGCGTATCGTTAACGGAAGCGGGTTCTAATCTCTATGAACGATTGCGCCCAGCTTTCGACGAAATTCAGATCATGTTAGATGAGATGAATGATTTTCGTCTGACACCAACAGGTACGCTCAAAATCAATGCCGCCCGGGTAGCTGCACGTATATTTTTAATACCTTTACTGGTTGGTTTCACACGTGAATATCCTGATATTAAAGTCGAGCTCACAACTGACGACTCTCTTGTTGATATCGTCCAGCAGGGCTTTGACGCTGGCGTTCGACTTAGTGGCATCGTCGAAAAAGATATGATCAGCGTGGCGATCGGCCCGCCAGTGAAATTATGTGTAGCAGCAACGCCAGAGTACTTTGCAAGATATGGCAAACCCCGCCATCCTCATGATCTGCTTAATCATCAATGTGTTGTTTTTCGTTATCCCAGCGGCAAACCTTTCCACTGGCAATTTGCAAAGGAGCTGGAAATTGCTGTCGCAGGAAATATCATTCTGGATGATGTTGATGCTGAACTGGATGCCGTTTTGATGGGTGCTGGTATCGGGTATCTGCTCTATGAACAGATCAAGGAGTACCTTGATACCGGTCGTTTAGAATGTGTACTGGAAGACTGGATCACAGAGCGTCCAGGCTTCCAGATCTATTACCCAAACCGCCAGTATATGTCCTGCGGCTTGCGCGCATTTCTCGATTATGTAAAAACGGGTCAGATCTGCCAGAGTCAGCGTCACCGACCACAATAATTATTTGCTATTCGCTTTACGCGCCAGCAGCGGGAATATCAGCCCTAATCCCACCAGCACAAACGGCGTTGCAACATTCAGCGCCAACTGGAATGTCCACTCTGCGGTGAAGGCTTCCATTTTCGGGAAAATACCAGTCAGGCAGGCAAAAGCGGTAAAGGCAAAACACCAAATTCCGACGGTCATTGCCAGCGGCTTATTACGAATAAAGACATATTCCGGCTTATATTTCTGCGCCAGGCGAACAACTGCAATAAATGCAACAAATACCCATAAATAACGCAGCGGCATCACTACCGAGTTAAGATTCAACAGCCATTTATAGAGATTGTTCATATCACCAATGCCGAGAGTCGGCAGCATTATCAGGATCGCCACCAGCACCAGGGTCAGAAAATAGCCATTAACGGGCGTACCAGAAGCGTTGGTACGACATAAACTGGCTGGAATATATTTGCTGTCAGCATCGCCTAATAACACTTTAAGCGGCGCATCAATCGAGAATACCAGCGCAGCTACTTGTCCCAGGGTATTCGCAATGGCATAAATCACCATTAAAGTATTACCCATGTTGTAATATTCGCCCAGCTTCTGAAAGGCGTAATACTGACCGTTAGTCATTAAGTCATCCGGGATATTACGCGAGTCAAACATCATCCCCATCGCCAGTGAGCCCAGAATGGCACAAACCGCAACCATCACCGCCAGGCATAACATCCCTTTTGGAAATTCTTTTCCTGGGTTGCGCGTTTGATTAACGTAAGGAGAAATCTTCTCTGCTCCGCCAACCGCGAAAACCAGCATTGAAATAGTGGTAATGTAGGTAAAGTCGATATGAGGAATGAACGTTTCCCAGGTAATGTTTGTGGTCGCAATATGCACTTCAGTAATCGCAGGCGCGGTTACCGCCATCGCCACATACAGGAGCGACATAACAAACATCGCAATCCCTGCCACAGAACCGACGATTTTCAGCGATTTCATACCGCGTGAAGCAACCCACATAAAGAAGACAAACAGCACCAGCGTTAACCCCTGTAACGCTACGACTGAATATTCTTTGATTAGCGAACCGTCGCCTTTCATCGCCCAACCGAGCGCAATCAGTATTGCCTGGGGTTTTTGTGCCAGATAGGGAATATGCACTACCCAGTAGGTCCACGCGGCGAGGTAAGCCAGTCCGGGTCCCATCGTGTGTTTAATCCAGGTACTGACCCCGCCCTTCCCATCTTTGAAGGTCGAGCCTAACTGACCAACAATTAGCGCATAAGGTGTGAAATAGAGCGCAAAGATAAACACCCATGAAAAAACAACCACCAGCCCCTGGTTGGCGTAGTTATTAACAACGTTGCCAAAACCCCAGACAGTGATAAAAGACATCAGCGCAATGTTGTACCATCGCAGCTGTTTTTCCTGAACATTCCCAGCCATAGACAAATCCTTCGCCAAAATTAAAGGGGCATCTGTAAAACGAGGGATTATGCGCGGCAAATAAGAAGTGCGGAAATAGCGAAATGCAAAATTATAACCTGCTGCACATTTTATTTTGAAACGAATAAAATTTTGAAAAAAGCAAGTCAGAGAGAAGAAACAAAAAAGCAGAGTGTGAAACAGTAAGTTCACACTCTGCGTTAATTCATTTACACGTGAGCAACGGGTTTCGGCGTATGACCGGCGTTGCGAAGCAGCATCAGCAAATAGATAAACGATACGCTGGCGATCATGATAAACAATAAATTATCGGAGAAATTCTGCATTAGCATAGCGGTAAATGACGGGCCAAGCAGACTTCCCACGGTATAGCTCAACAGTAAGGCCTGATTCATCGCTACCAGTTGATGATGTTCAACTTTCTCGCAAGCCCATGCCATCGCCACCGGATATAGCGTAAAGCCAGCGGCACCGAGGATGAATAACGCTGGGGCCATCGCCGCCTGGCTAAGCATCGCGATACTGCCGAGAATGACGACAAAGACCTGAACACGCAACACCAGCAGTCGACCAAACTTATCCGCCAGACGTCCAATCGGCCATTGTCCAAGGATACCCGCACTGACCAGTACCGCCATCCAGAAACCAATGCTGGCATTGCTCACCCCTTTGTGATTGAGGTACAGCGGCATCAGGCCATATAGAGATCCCAGAACGATTCCTGAGATAATGCAGCCATTCACGCCAAGCCGCGCCTGACGGAGTTTTAGCATTGACGTAATTGACGTCGAATCATGGTTTTCAGCCTGCTGATTCAGCACACGCGTAAACAACAGCGGTAAGATCCCTGCCAACGTCAAACCTGTAACCCACGGCAATACGGACATCAGCTCGGTTGAAACTTTGCTGACCAGTAACTGGCCTAAAAACGTTCCCACGTAATAAACCATCATATACGCAGCAAGCAAACGCCCACGGTTACGTGACGTCCCACTGCACATCAGCGCGCTCTCAACAACCACCCAAATCATGGCACAGCCGACGCCGGCGACAAAACGCCAAGCCAACCAGCTCCAGAATCCAATCATCAGGCCAAGGCCGGCACAGCCAGCGGCAAAAATGAAGGAGGCCAGATAATAGCTGCGGTTAAAGCCAATGCGCTTAATGACATACCCTGTCAGCAATGTACCGACCAGGTTGCCGGTAAAATAGGATGAGCTGACAACGCCTACCTGCCATGTGGACATATGTTCCTGGGCGAGCCAAAGCGGCACGAGTGTATTTAACACTGCGATCGCCAAAGTCAACAAAAGCAGGCCAGACAGCAAAAGCATGACAGGCCGGGTATACGTGGACATGAATTAAAACCGTGAGGAAGTTCAAATTTCATGCGCATCATGCCACCGCCAAAAACATTGTCAATGGGTGAAAATACGCGCATATCGCAGCTGAGGTATTATCGATTTATATTACTCATTCATAACGCTAATGCTGGAGAGACGATTAATCTCATCTGATTGTTTTTATTGATCTAACACAAATTTCATACGCTTCGTTCAGTCGAAAAATTTCATGGTCACAGCAAACTCATATTTCCCGTCTATGCTTTCAGAGCAATGCATCGCGTCTGACCGATTTCAGACGTACCACTGACTCTCGAAAGGAGAAGAGGATGACCAAACCGTATGTTCGTCTTGATAAAAATGATGCTGCCGTTTTGCTTGTTGATCACCAGGCTGGTTTACTTTCCCTTGTACGGGATATCGAACCCGATAAGTTTAAAAATAACGTGCTGGCGCTGGGTGATCTGGCTAAGTATTTCAACTTACCTACTATTCTTACCACCAGTTTTGAAACCGGTCCTAACGGCCCATTAGTTCCAGAACTGAAAGCACAGTTTCCCGATGCACCTTACATTGCTCGCCCGGGAAATATTAACGCCTGGGATAACGAAGATTTTGTAAAAGCTGTCAAAGCGACAGGTAAAAAACAGTTAATTATTGCCGGTGTGGTAACCGAAGTTTGCGTGGCATTCCCGGCGCTTTCAGCCATTGAAGAAGGGTTTGACGTCTTTGTCGTGACTGACGCGTCAGGGACCTTTAATGAAATTACCCGGCATTCGGCATGGGATCGCATGTCGCAAGCTGGTGCGCAATTGATGACATGGTTCGGCGTGGCGTGCGAGCTGCATCGCGACTGGCGTAATGATATTGAAGGACTGGCGACGTTGTTCTCTAACCATATTCCTGATTATCGTAATTTGATGACCAGTTATGACACGTTAACGAAGCAGAAATAAAAGAGAACCGGGGCCGAAACCCCGGTTGTTATGATTAGCTTGCGACGGCCATCCCCACGGTCATATGCAAACCATAGAATACGCCACGACCGATTAATTCCCCTGCCAGAAGCAGAATGAATGATACGGAAAGTAGCGGAACCGCAGGCTGATAACCTTTTAGCTGTGGTGCAATCCACAAGCACAGGGCAACAGCCAAAAGCACGATCCGCCAGGACATCAGCGCACCATAGTCCGGCACCAGCGCTGCGGCCTGCTGCACAGAGCTATGAATAGTCGCCAGCTCTGCGCCCTGCATCACTGACACCACGCCACTCACTACCAGGGCCAGTACAGAAATAGCTGGCAGCAGACGCATCGCCCAGCCATCGACGCCAGTCAGACTCAGCAACAGGTAACCCAGTAACGGGCCGCCCATGAACATCGTCAGGAAGAAGCCCATCGGTGTCCAGATGCTGTACCAGGTGGGTACGGTATCGATGCTGTTATAGACACGCACCATCATCCAGACAAAGACTACGCCAAGAACCATCGTCACCACCAGCCACAGCGTACGCAATGCCGGTGACAGCTTTTTCAGCATTGCCAGTAACCAGCCGATGCCACCAACAGCAAAAAAGATCGAACCGCTGGCGATTTCGTTACTGAGTGCTGAAGCCCCTACCCGGTTGAGCGAGTTAAAGGCGCGCATCGGTGAACCAAGATGAAGCATAGAGGCGATAAAGCCAATACCCATCAGCACCCATAAGCCAAACATGCAGGCAATAACACGCTGCTGGGCTTCTGCTCGCAGGTCGCCTTTGAGCAGCGCCAAAGCCAGAACGATAAAACCACCTGCTACACATTGCCCGAAGACCGTGAAGATCATCAGCGGCCATTCATGCCATCCACTTCCCATCTTACACCTCCTTCGGGTTTGCCAGATAGCCAGTGGTATCCCCGGTTGGGCGGCTGTTGGCATTGGGTTTGATCACAATATTCGGTTTGGTAAAGTGAGCTCGCGGCAACGGCGCAACAGCCGCCAAATCGCCATGTTTTTTACGCAGCTCGTCGATAGGGCCGAAATCCAGCGCCCGCAGCGGGCAAGATTCAACACAGATCGGCTTCTTCCCCTCCGCAACACGGTCATAACAACCATCGCATTTGGTCATATGGCCTTTCGTTTCGTTATATTGCGGTGCGCCATACGGGCAAGCCATATGGCAGTAGCGGCAGCCAATGCACACATCTTCATCGACCACAACAAAACCATCTTCACGTTTATGCATCGCACCGCTCGGGCAGACTTTAGTACAAGCCGGATCTTCGCAGTGGTTACATGAAATCGACAGATAGTAGGCAAACACGTTCTGATGCCAGACACCGTTATCTTCCTGCCAGTCACCGCCAGCATATTCATAAATGCGGCGGAAGCTGACTTCCGGCGTCAGATCTTTGTAGTCTTTACAAGCCAGCTCGCAGGTTTTGCAACCGGTGCAACGGCTGGAATCAATAAAAAATCCATACTGGGTTGTCATCGGTTACTCCTTACACCTTTTCAACCTGAACCAGGTTTGTATGTGACGGATTCCCCTTAGCGAGAGGAGACGGACGTTGAGTGGTCAGTACGTTAATACAACCGCCCTTATCGACACGTTTTGTATCCGGGTCATACCAGGCACCTTCACCCAGTGCGACCACACCCGGCATCATTCGTGGCGTCACTTTTGCCTCAATGTGAACCTCACCACGGTCGTTAAAGATCCTGACCTTATCGCCGTTGTTGATACCGCGTTTTTGTGCATCAAGCGGGTTGATCCACATTTCCTGACGGCAAGCTGCTTTCAGCACATCAACGTTGCCGTAAGTTGAGTGAACGCGAGATTTGTAGTGGAAGCCAGTAAGCTGCAGCGGATATTGTTTGTTCAGCGGATCCTGATAACTTTCAAAGCCCGGCGTGTAGATCGGCAGTGGATCGATCACGTCGCCTTCTGGCAATTCCCAGGTCGCGGCAATGTCAGCCAGCGCCTGCGAATAAATCTCAATTTTACCCGATGGCGTGGTCAGCGGATTTGCCTGCGGATCTTCACGGAAAGCTTTATAAGCAACGTGATGCCCTTGTGGGTCGCGCTTTTTAAAGATCCCCTGCTTGCGGAACTCTTCAAACGTTGGCAGTTCAGGAATCGCTTCCCGCGACTGGGCATACAGATGCCGCATCCACTCTTCCTGTGTACGGCCTTCAGTAAACTGTTGCTCAACGCCAAGACGTTTTGCCAGTTCGCTGGTCATTTCATAGATGGTCTTACATTCAAAGCGCGGTTTAATCACCTGATCGTTGAAAATCACGTAAGACATATTCCCGCAGGATGCATCCAGTGCAAAGTCCATCTGTTCGGAAGCGGTGCAGTCAGGCAGCAGGATGTCAGCATATTTCGCTGATGAGGTCATGTGGCAGTCGATAACCACAATCAGCTCGCACTTCTTATCATCCTGAAGGATTTCATGGGTACGGTTGATTTCAGAATGCTGGTTAATCAGGCAGTTACCAGCATAGTTCCAGATCATTTTGATCGGCACATCCAGCTTATCTTTCCCGCGCACACCATCACGCAGCGCTGTCATTTCCGGGCCACGTTCAATGGCATCGGTCCACATAAACATCGAAATGCTGGTCTGGATCGGGTTTTCGAGGGTCGGCATACGGACAAAAGGTAAGCTGTATGAACCTTCACGCGCGCCGCTGTTGCCCCCGTTAATACCAACGTTACCGGTCAGAATCGCCAGCATCGAGATAGCACGGGTTGCGATTTCACCGTTAGCGTGACGCTGCGGGCCCCATCCCTGGCTGATAAACGCCGGTTTGGTACTACCGATTTCACGAGCCAATTTGATGATTTTGTCTGCCGGAACACCGGTGATTTGCGAGGCCCATTCCGGTGTTTTAGCCACGCCATCTGGCCCTTCCCCCAGAATATAAGCTTTATAGTGGCCATTTTTCGGTGCACTAGCTGGCAGGGTTTTCTCGTCGTAGCCAACGCAATATTTATCGAGGAATTCCTGATCAACCAGATTTTCGCTGATCATGACGTACGCCAGACCATTAACCAGTGCGGCATCTGTTCCCGGACGAATAGGGATCCACTCATCTTCGCGCCCGGCACCGGTGTCGGTATAGCGCGGATCGATAATGATCATACGAGCATTGGATTTCTGACGAGCCTGCTCAAGGTAATAAGTCACCCCACCACCGCTCATTCGCGTTTCGCCAGGGTTATTACCAAACAGTACCACCAGCTTACTGTTTTCAATATCTGACGGGCTGTTACCATCCGCCCAGCCGCCGTAGGTATAGTTCAAACCTTCCGCAATTTGCGCGGAAGAGTAGTCACCGTAATGGTTCAGATAACCGCCGCAGCAGTTCATCAGGCGAGCGACCAGGGTATTTCCCGGCGGCCAGGAGCGGGTCATGGTGCCGCCCAGCGTACCGGTACCATAGTTCAGATAGATAGACTCGTTGCCGTACTCTTTGATCAGGCGCTGCATATTGGTCGCGATGATGTCGTAGGCTTCTTCCCAGCTAATGCGCTCGAATTTGCCTTCACCGCGCGCCCCGACTCGTTTCATCGGATATTTCAGGCGGTCCGGATTGTAGACACGGCGACGCATGGAACGCCCACGCAGACAGGCGCGCACCTGGTGCAGGCCGTCATAGTTGTCATCGCCGGTATTATCCGTTTCAACATATTTAATTTCACCGTCCACAACGTGCATACGTAGCGGGCAGCGGCTACCACAGTTAACTGTACAGGCGCTCCAGATAACCTTTTCGTCTGACTTTGCCGGAAGGGCACTATCAACAGCGTGCGCAATCCGACTAAAAGGTAAGGTTAATGCGCTGCTGGCCATTGCCAGGCCGCCGATCGCTGTCGTTTTTACCAAACCACGGCGACTCACCTCAGCAGCCAATACCGCATCAGGGATTTTCGTTTTCATAATGGCTCACTCAAGCTTGCTCACGATTGATTCCAGTAACAAACCGTATTGTGTAATTATTTCTATAGCAGTTCGCTATATAGGTTTGTACACATCGAATGATTTGAAAATCAAAGAGATAGGCAGATTTTCACTCGAAAGTAGTATTACGTGTAAGTGAGGAGTAATTATTGTTCGGTATCAAAGGGAGACAAAAAAAGCGCCCGAAGGCGCTTTTTAGATTCAGAAAAATTGGGTATTAGCCAATATATTCCAGTCCGTTCATATACGGACGCAGAACTTCCGGTACTTCGATACGACCATCAGCCTGCTGATAGTTTTCCATTACCGCAACCAGCGTACGACCAACAGCCAGACCAGAACCGTTCAGGGTATGAACCAGACGGGTTTTCTTGTCCGACTTGCTACGGCAACGTGCCTGCATACGACGCGCCTGGAAATCCCAAACGTTGGAGCAGGAAGAGATCTCGCGGTAGGTGTTCTGTGCCGGGATCCATACTTCCAGGTCGTAAGTTTTGCAAGCGCCAAAGCCCATGTCGCCGGTGCAAAGAATGATTTTACGGTACGGCAGGCCCAGCAACTGCAGGACTTTTTCCGCATGACCGGTCATCTCTTCCAGTGCCGCCATTGAGTCTTCCGGGCGCACGATCTGCACCATTTCAACTTTGTCGAACTGGTGCATACGGATCAGACCACGGGTGTCACGACCATATGAACCTGCTTCAGAACGGAAACATGGGGTGTGGGCGGTCATCTTAATTGGCAGATCATCTTCATCGATGATTTCACCGCGTACCAGGTTGGTCAGCGGAACTTCTGCCGTTGGGATCAGTGCATAGTTACTGGTGTCTGCTTCTTCTTCCAGCGGACGAGTATGGAACAGATCGCCAGCAAATTTCGGCAGCTGACCCGTACCGTACAGCGTGTCCTGGTTAACCAGGTACGGAACATAGTTCTCACTGTAGCCATGCTGTTCGGTATGCAGATCCAGCATAAACTGCGACAGTGCGCGGTGCATGCGAGCAATCTGCCCTTTCATTACCACAAAGCGGGAACCAGTCAACTTAACTGCGGCTGCAAAGTCGAGGCCAGAGTGCATTTCACCCAGCGTCACATGGTCACGAACTTCAAAGTCAAACTCACGCGGGGTACCCCAGCGGCTGACTTCAACGTTGTCATTTTCGTCTTTACCTACCGGCACTTCATCTGCAGGCAGGTTAGGGATGGTCAGCGCGATATCGCGAATTTCAGCCTGTAAAGCATCCAGCTCGGCTTTTGCTGCATCCAGCTCTTCGCCCAGTTTGTTCACTTCCAGACGTAAAGGCTCGATATCTTCCCCGCGCGCTTTCGCCTGGCCAATGGATTTCGATCGGGAGTTACGCTCCGCTTGCAGGTTTTCCGTTTTGACCTGCAATACTTTACGACGCTCTTCAAGAGCGCCCAGCTTATCTACATCCAGCTTAAAGCCCCGGCGTGCCAGTTTTTCAGCGACTGCGTCTGGCTCATTACGCAGCAGATTGGGATCGAGCATGCTTATCCTGTGCTTATCGAATTAAATGGGAGATGTGGCCACAGCCTGCGACCACAGGGATACAGTAACAACATTACCGCAACGATAACATTAACGGTAGCGTTTTATGGGGCTATTTTGATCCTGTTCAGCCAGCCAGGCGAGCTTTTCGCCAATCTTGCCTTCAAGGCCCCTGTTTGTCGGGAAATAATAGCGTGTTTGTGCTATTTCCGGCGGGAAGTAAACCTCACCGGCAGCATAAGCGTTTGCTTCATCATGAGCATAACGATATTCCTGACCGTAGCCCATTTCCTTCATTAGTTTTGTCGGCGCATTACGCAAATGAACCGGCACGTCATAATCCGGACGTTCGCGAGCATCGGCCAGCGCGGCTTTAAATGCGGTATAGACAGCGTTACTTTTTGGCGCGCAGGCCAGGTAAACAATCGCCTGAGCAATGGCACGTTCACCTTCAGCCGGACCAACGCGAGTAAAGCAATCCCAGGCCGCAATTGCCACCTGCATCGCTCGTGGATCAGCATTACCCACATCTTCAGACGCAATCGCCAGACAGCGACGCGCGACATATAACGGATCGCCACCGGCGGTAATAATTCGCGCATACCAGTACAGCGCCGCATCGGGTGCGCTCCCACGTACCGACTTATGCAGTGCGGAAATGAGATCGTAAAAGCGATCGCCTTTGTTATCAAAGCGGGCGCTACGTTCACCGGCGATTTCGGTCAGTAATTCAGGTTTCAGGACCCGCTTACCGCTATCATCGACTTCGGCCATATCCGCCATCATTTCCAACGTATTTAACGCCCGGCGCGCGTCGCCATTCACCAGTTCAGCAATGGCGCGTCGTGTTTCATCTGGCAGAACAATATCCTGACCACCATAGCCACGGGTTTTGTCTTCCATCGCCTGAGTCAGTACTTGCTCAATATCCTCTGTACTGAGGGATTTCAGCAGATAGACACGGGCACGGGAAAGCAGTGCCGAATTAAGCTCAAACGACGGGTTTTCAGTGGTTGCACCAATAAAAGTGATGGTACCGTCTTCAATATGTGGCAGAAATGCATCCTGCTGACTTTTGTTGAAACGGTGAACTTCGTCAACAAAAAGAATAGTGCGGCGACCAGCATTGCGGTTTTGCCGAGCGCGCTCGATCGCCTCACGAATCTCTTTCACGCCAGAGGTGACGGCAGAAATACGTTCCACATCAGCGTTCGCATAACGGGCTATAACTTCAGCGAGGGTTGTTTTGCCGGTACCCGGTGGCCCCCAGAGGATCATAGAATGCAAATGCCCGGCTTCGATAGCGCGCGGCAATGGCTTCCCGGCAGCCAGCAAATGTTGCTGGCCGATATACTGTGCTAAATTTTCTGGCCGCATACGCGCGGCCAGAGGTTGAAAAGTATTATCCGAAAAATCGAGCGACAGATTGCTCACTCAGGTGCCTCTACTTACGTTGATCATCTACCGTGACGCCTTGCGGCGGGGTGAAGGTAAATTTCGCTGCATCCACAGCCCCATTTTGCTGGGATTTCAGCTGATAACTGCTGCGCTGATCGTCCTGCTCCACCGCGCTAAACTGATGGATTGTGCCATCACGCCCTACGTTAATGGTGAACTGCTTCAAATTGCCATTGCTGGCTTTCGGCGTCAGGACAAAGTCATCGCCATTCTGTTTGATATTGTACTGCTGCCAGTCGCTGGACTGGTTGCGGGCAATCAGCATAAACGGCGTATTACCGGTGGCATCTTTCAGCCAGGTTGCCGTAGCTTGCTCAACGAACGGGTTATAGAACCACAGTGTTTTACCGTCAGAAACCAGAATGCTTTCGTCAGGTTGAGTCATATGCCAGTTGAATAAGTTTGGACGTTTCACCCACAGATCGCCCTGACCTTCCTGCACCGCAGCGCCGCTACCGTCAGTCACTTTTTGTGTGAAGCTGGCGTGGAAGCTGCTGACTTTATCCAGACGGCTTTTCAGATCGCTTGCGGCATCAGCCCAAACACTGGACGCCACTAAACTTGAGAGTAATGCACAGGTGATGGCAATTTTTTTCATCATTGTTCCTCAAATTACGTCACTCCCGATCGGGAGTTCCCTCTACTCTCTATTCCAGGCTAATAATCAGCTTGAGGAAAGAAGAAAATACTGAATTTTCAGTTGATAGAGTGCCGGATGCAACGCTACCTCGCCTTATCCGGCCTACGATGCATTAATTAGTCAAACGGCGGTGGGGCCAGCACTTCACGATTACCGTTGTGCCCCTGTTCGCTGACAATCCCTTGCGCTTCCATCTGTTCGATAATACGCGCTGCACGGTTATAACCAATGCGGAACTGACGCTGTACGCCTGAAATTGACGCTTTGCGTTTTTCAATGACAAACTGCACCGCCTGATCGAACAACGGATCCAATTCTTCAGCGCCATCGAAACCACCCGCACCACCTTCGCTTTCGCTGTCGGAGGTGATGCCGTCAACATACTGTGGGCGACCACGCGCTTTCCAGTCCTGCACCACGGCATGAACTTCCTGATCGCGAACAAAAGCACCATGAACACGTACCGGCAACGTGGAGTTCGGCCCAGAGTAAAGCATATCCCCCATACCCAGCAGTGATTCCGCGCCAGCCTGATCAAGAATGGTACGGGAGTCAATCTTGCTGGAAACGGTAAAGGCGATACGGGTCGGAATATTCGCTTTAATCAGACCAGTAATAACATCAACCGATGGACGCTGCGTTGCCAGTACGAGGTGGATACCTGCAGCACGGGCTTTTTGCGCCAGACGTGCTATCAGCTCTTCCACTTTTTTACCTACCGTCATCATCAGGTCGGCAAATTCGTCCACCAACACCACAATGTACGGTTCTTTTTTCAGCACCGGATGCTGGGCATCCATACTGTCACCCGGCTTCCAGTACGGGTCTGGAATCGGACGCATCATGCAATCGGCTTCAGCAATTTTTTCGTTATAACCCGCCAGATTACGCACACCCAGCGCAGACATCAGTTTGTAACGACGCTCCATCTCGTTAACACACCAGCGCAGCGCGTTGGCGGCATCTTTCATATCGGTAACAACTTCCGTTAACAGGTGCGGAATGCCTTCATAAACCGAAAGCTCCAGCATTTTCGGGTCGATCATGATGAAACGCACATCTTCTGGCTGTGCTTTATAAAGCATGCTCAGGATCATCGCGTTCACACCGACAGATTTACCGGAACCGGTAGTCCCCGCAACCAACAAGTGCGGCATCTTCGCCAGATCGGCAACCACCGGCTCACCGGCGATATCTTTACCCAGCACCACAGTTAATGGTGACGGATTATCGCGGAACTTCGCATTATCAAGCACTTCGCGCAGATAAACGGTTTGTCGTTTTTTATTCGGTAACTCCAGACCTACATAAGGTTTGCCAGGAATAACTTCAACGACACGCACCGCCACCGTCGAAAGTGAACGGGCAAGGTCACGAGACAAGTTAGAAATGCGCGCCGCTTTTACGCCCGGTGCCAGATTCAATTCAAAGCGAGTGATAACCGGTCCCGGAGAGTAATTGACGACATCGGCTTTAATACGGAAATCAGCCAGACGCGCTTCCACCAGGCGCGCCATTTGTTCAAGCGCAAAGGTATCTACCGGTTCCACTTCGCTCGGTGGCGGTGTCAGCAAATCCAGAGAAGGCAGCGGCGTCGTCGGTTTATGCAACGGACGGCTGTCGCCATTGCGCATCAACAGTGGATGAAGCAGGGTATCCTGCGGCTGCGGCACAACCGGTTGTTGTGGCTGCTGATACTGCGGCTGCGGCGCAACTGGCTGTTGCGGCTGCTGATATTGCTGCTGTGGTGCAACCGGCTGTTGTGGCTGCTGATACTGCGGCTGTGGTGCAACCGGCTGTTGCGGCTGCTGATATTGCTGCTGCGGTGCAACCGGTTGTTGTGGCTGCTGATATTGCTGCTGCGGCGCTACCGGTTGTTGTGGCTGCTGGTATTGCTGCTGCGGCACTACCGGTTGTTGCGGCTGCTGTACAGGTTCAACAATTGGCGTAAACAGCGGTTCGTGTGGCCCATCATCCAGCAAAGCTTTCATTGGCGAAAATTCGAAATCATCCAGCGAGAACGGATTCGCCCCAGCCGGTTGTTCGCCGGAATAACGTTGTTGTTGAGTTTGAGCAAACTGACGAGCCAGTTCTGCCTCTGCCGCAGCATCTGCATCTTCTGTATTCACGGGCACATCATGTTGATACTGTTCGCCATAGCGTTGCTGCTGCGTCTGGGCGAACTGACGCGCCAGTTCATCCTGCTGCATCGCATCGATTTCATCATCGTTATAATGATCGCCGGAATCGTACTGATTGCGCTGGGCTTCACGGGCTTTTTCTTCTGCCGCACGCTGTGAGGGCAGCTTAATACCGTAAGACGCCAGTTCACGACGAGTTGGCACGCGGATGCGTTTCGGTCGTGGCAACTGCGGGCCAATCCCCTCTTTGACCTGCGGACGCGGTCCACCGCTATTTGCCAGACTGAAAACTGGCGCGGCAACGGTTGCGGCAGCCCCCGTCGCCAGTGTCGCTTTTTTCACACCAGATGCCAGCGGAGAAACAGCGGCAGCGGCTTCTACTGGAGGTACTGCTGCAACAGAAGGTGCTTTCAGCGAAGATTTGATCGGTTCCGGTTCTTTAACCGGTTCTGGAATCGGTTGATACCAGGCCGCAAGTTGTTCACGTTCACGGGCTCGCTTCTCTTCCACTTCTTCAAAATAGTAAAGCGGCGGACGCGTGGGTTTTGTCTCTTCTACAACGGGTTCAGGCTCCACAACAGGCTGCTGTTCAACGGGTTGCGGCTGTTGGTACAACGGCTCCTGAGCGGCTGGCTGCTGATAAGTTTGCTCAGTCTGGTATGTAGACTGTGGAGCAAAAGTGGATTGCTGCTCTTCGGCTTGCCAGGCGTTACCTGCCACCGGTTGTTCTGGCGCAGGGGCGTAATACGGCTGTTGCGCAGACTGTTCCGCCGCAGTTGTGTAATACGGCTGCTGAACAGGTTGTTCCGCCGCAGGAGCGTAGTAAGGTTGTTGCACAGGTTGTTCCGCCGCAGGCGCATAATACGGCTGCTGTGGCTGTACAGGTTGTTGCAGCGGCTCATTATATTGCACTGCAGGCTGCGCATATTGTGGCTGCTGAGGGTAACCTTCCGGTGCAGGAGCAATAACCGGCTCTCCCGTTTGTGGCCCCGGTACAGGCTGCCAGGCTACTGTAGGTTGCGCAGGTGGAACATCAACAGAGGCAACTGGCGGCGTCTGAGTCACAGGTTCAACCGGTGCAGCCCAGCTTTGTGTCGCCGTGGTAGCAGCAGCTGCTACAGCAACAGGTTCGGTAATTGGCGCACCGTTTAATAATGGATCGTATTCGTCATATTCTGGCTGCGTTGCACGATTGCCCGAAAAGAGGACGTCGTCAGGGTCGGCAGCCACACCGCGTGCAGTGTAGGTAATCTCTTCTTCATCATCCATCCGCTTACCGGAGAACAACGCAGCATCTGTTTGCCGCCCCATCGGATTAATGAATTTTTCCGCCAGACGTTTACGACGCGCTAACGCGCCGCGAAGAATACGGGCACGGCGTGATTCATGCTGTTTGCCGTGATTTTCATCTTCATATTCTTCGTCGTCTTCATACTCATCTTCATCGACCCAGGTATCATCGCGACGGGTACGATTACTGGCGAAGGTGAGAATGTTTAAAATCCAGCCGCCGAGTTTTTCAGCAATGGTCACCCATGACCAACCGGTGAACAGCGTCAGGCCCGCTGCCCAAACGCAGAGCAGCGCAATTGTTCCCCCGCTACTGTGTAGCAGTGGTTGTAGCGTAGTGCTTAGTAAGCTGCCAATGACGCCACCGGAGGCAAAATACCAGATATCGTCAGCGTTGATTGCCGCCAGACCACAGGAGGTAAGGATGAGCGCCAAAACGCCAATGATGCGTAGCGAAACGGCAAAATAATCAATGTATTCGTCACTGGACTGATGACGCCAGGCAAACCAACAACCGCCGACAATAATGACGGGAATGGTGTAAGCCATCACGCCAAAAATAAAGAACAGGGTATCTGCCAGCCACGCACCGGGCATCCCACCTAAATTATGGATAGGTTCATGCCAGGCCGTTTGCGACCAGCTGGGGTCCGAAGGGTTAAAGCTTAGTAAGGCAGCCATCAACCAGACGGCAAACAGGACAATAAGGATCAGCAACGCCTCCAGAAGGCGGCGGCCGCTACTTAACTTTGTCAATGTGACTTCTTTGTCTTCAGTGTATTCCTGGCTCAAGAAAGGCTCTCCAGGTTACAGGCTTTTCCTGCCCGATGCTAAAACGGACAACAGTACCAGGTTACCCCAGTACTGTTGCTGTATGGATTAACAGGAGTGTAATCAAAATACGCCGATTTTGCACCTGTTCCGTGTTAGCGCGTCTTAATAACCAGACGATTACTCTGCTTGACTTCTTCCATAACAACGTATGTCCGCGTGTCATTGACGCCAGGCAGACGCAGCAGGGTTTCCCCTAGCAACTTACGGTAAGCCGACATATCCGGCACGCGTGTTTTCAACAGGTAGTCGAAATCACCGGATACTAAATGACACTCCTGAATTTCTTCAAGTTTTTGTACAGCGGTATTGAATTGTTCAAACACATCCGGTGCGCCACGATTCAGAGTAATCTCAACGAATACCAGAAGTGATGCATCCAGATAATGGGGGTTCAGCAGCGCTGTATAGCCCTGAATAAACCCTTGTCTTTCCAGCCGACGCACACGCTCAAGGCACGGCGTTGGGGAAAGTCCCACACGTTTAGAAAGCTCGACGTTAGAAATACGCCCATCCTTTTGCAACTCATTAAGAATGTTACGATCGATACGGTCGAGATCTTTGCCAGGGCGCTTCTTGCTATCTACCATTATTATTGTCTCTCTGTATTCCTTCCCTACTCCTGTCTGACCCTGAAACATCACTGTTCAGAGTCGCTACCCGTCACGATAGACCGAAATCATTAAGATTCACGGCGCGCAATGCCTGGTCTACGGTGAGAAGACCGTTGCCTGGTGGCAGCTATCGACATCACGAATGGCGTCTGTCCACGCCATACGTAGATTTCACTAGCACGGTAAACATGGTATTTACATGCATGGTTATGCGCATATAAGAATACTGTTTTTTTTCTTCCTCGAATGTTTTCGCAAAACACCAGGGGATTGTCAAAGCAAAACATCGATTTTTAGTACAACATGCCAGATATTCATTAACAGGGGCGTTTATTCATCATTTAATCGGCTTATAACGCGGGAAATTTAAGTAGCAGAGGTGATAATGCCGGAGGGAATTTGACCTGCTTATCGATACTGCCGATTGCACAAATTGTTAACAAAATCGTCATACTCTTTTTTTACGTCTGTAAATTCCCTACAATCCTGCCCATTGTCTGCCAACAACTATGGGGATCTCATGGGCACGACCAAACACAGTAAACTGCTTATCCTGGGTTCAGGCCCGGCGGGATACACCGCTGCTGTCTACGCGGCGCGCGCCAACCTGCAACCTGTGCTGATTACCGGCATGGAAAAAGGCGGCCAACTGACCACCACCACGGAAGTGGAAAACTGGCCAGGCGATCCAAACGATCTGACCGGTCCGTTATTAATGGAGCGCATGCACGAACATGCCGCTAAATTTGAAACTGAAATCATTTTTGATCACATCAGCAAAGTAGATTTGCAGAATCGTCCGTTCCGTCTTACTGGCGATAGCGGCGAATACACTTGTGATGCGCTGATTATTGCCACTGGAGCTTCTGCTCGCTATCTCGGCCTGCCCTCTGAAGAAGCCTTTAAAGGGCGTGGGGTTTCTGCTTGTGCAACCTGCGACGGTTTCTTCTATCGTAACCAAAAAGTTGCGGTCATCGGCGGCGGCAATACGGCGGTTGAAGAGGCGCTGTATCTGTCTAACATCGCTTCGGAAGTACATCTTATCCACCGTCGTGACAGTTTTCGCGCGGAAAAAATCCTCATTAAGCGTCTGATGGATAAAGTGGAAAACGGCAATATCATTCTGCACACCAACCGTACGCTGGAAGAAGTGACCGGCGATCAGATGGGCGTCACTGGCGTTCGTCTGCGCGATACACAAAACAGCGATAACATCGAGTCACTCGACGTTGCCGGTCTGTTTGTGGCTATCGGCCACAGCCCGAACACGGCTATTTTCGAAGGGCAGTTGGAACTGGAAAACGGCTACATCAAAGTGCAGTCGGGTATTCATGGTAATGCCACCCAGACCAGCATCCCTGGCGTCTTTGCCGCAGGCGACGTGATGGATCACATTTATCGCCAGGCCATTACATCTGCGGGTACAGGCTGCATGGCGGCACTTGATGCGGAACGCTACCTCGATGGTTTAGCTGACGCAAAATAATTTTACAAATCAGTAACAAAAGTAAAGAAGGCGACACCATGCGACTATGGGTCGCCTTTATTTTTTCCCCGTTGTAACATTGCTCTGCAAATAATTCTGATAACTCACCTGCTAAGCGTGCAATGAATAAATCCCGTCAAAAAGAGTTAACCCGCTGGTTAAAACAGCAAAGCGTCATCTCCCAACGTTGGCTGAATATTTCTCGTCTACTGGGCTTTGTGAGCGGCATATTGATCATTGCCCAGGCCTGGTTCATGGCGCGTATTCTGCAACATATGATTATGGAGAGTATTCCCCGTGAAGCCCTGCTGCTTCCCTTTACGTTACTGGTTCTGACCTTTGTACTGCGCGCATGGGTGGTCTGGTTACGCGAACGAGTGGGTTATCACGCCGGGCAGCATATCCGCTTTGCCATCCGCCGTCAGGTTCTCGACCGTCTGCAACAAGCAGGGCCAGCGTGGATTCAGGGTAAACCGGCGGGGAGCTGGGCGACGCTGGTACTCGAGCAAATTGACGATATGCATGATTACTATGCACGCTACCTGCCGCAAATGGCGCTGGCAGTGTCGGTGCCGTTGCTGATTGTGGTGGCTATCTTCCCTTCTAACTGGGCTGCGGCGCTCATTCTGCTGGGCACTGCTCCGTTAATTCCGTTATTTATGGCGCTGGTTGGAATGGGGGCTGCCGATGCTAACCGACGCAACTTTCTCGCTCTTGCTCGCTTAAGTGGGCATTTTCTAGATCGCCTTCGCGGCATGGAAACATTGCGTATTTTTGGTCGTGGTGAAGCTGAAATTGAAAGTATTCGTTCTGCTTCGGAAGATTTCCGCCAACGGACAATGGAAGTGCTACGGCTGGCGTTTTTATCCTCCGGCATTCTCGAATTTTTTACCTCGCTGTCAATTGCTCTGGTGGCGGTCTACTTTGGTTTTTCCTATCTCGGTGAGCTGGATTTTGGGCACTACGATACTGGCGTGACGCTGGCTGCGGGGTTTCTGGCCCTGATCCTTGCGCCGGAGTTTTTCCAGCCATTGCGCGATCTGGGTACGTTTTATCATGCTAAAGCCCAGGCTGTTGGCGCGGCAGACAGTCTGAAAACGTTTATGGAAACCCCGCTCGCCCATCCGCAGCGCGGTGAGGCTGAATTAACGTCGGCCGATCCGGTGACCATTGAGGCCGAGGATCTGTTTATCACGTCGCCGGAAGGTAAAACGCTGGCAGGTCCGTTGAACTTTACTTTGCCAGCAGGCCAACGAGCGGTGTTGGTTGGTCGTAGCGGTTCAGGTAAAAGCTCACTACTGAATGCGCTTTCCGGTTTTCTTTCATATCAGGGATCGCTACGGATCAACGGAATAGAATTACGTGATTTATCACCGGAATCATGGCGTAAGCATCTCTCCTGGGTTGGTCAAAATCCACAATTACCAGCAGCAACACTACGAGATAACGTACTGCTGGCACGACCTGATGCCAGCGAACAAGAGTTACAAACAGCACTGGATAACGCGTGGGTCAGTGAGTTTCTACCGCTCCTGCCACAAGGAGTTGATACGCCTGTTGGCGACCAGGCTGCCCGCCTTTCCGTAGGCCAGGCACAACGTGTGGCGGTGGCGCGTGCATTACTGAATCCCTGTTCGCTATTACTGTTGGATGAACCCGCAGCAAGCCTTGATGCTCACAGTGAACAGCGCGTAATGGAGGCGCTGAATGCCGCCTCTCTGCGCCAGACAACGTTAATGGTCACCCACCAGTTAGAAGATCTTGCTGACTGGGATGTCATTTGGGTAATGCAGGATGGTCAGATTATCGAGCAAGGACGTTACGCGGAATTAAGCGTGGCTAACGGTCCTTTTGCCACATTGCTGGCCCATCGTCAGGAGGAGATTTAAATGCGCGCTTTGCTACCCTATCTGGCTCTGTATAAACGTCATAAATGGATGTTAAGCCTTGGCATTGTGCTAGCAATTGTCACACTGCTCGCCAGTATCGGTCTGTTGACACTTTCCGGCTGGTTCCTCTCCGCCTCAGCGGTGGCGGGCGTTGCAGGACTGTATAGCTTCAACTATATGCTACCCGCTGCAGGCGTGCGTGGCGCAGCAATCACCCGTACCGCCGGGCGTTATTTTGAACGTCTGGTGAGCCATGACGCGACTTTCCGCGTGTTGCAGCATCTGCGCATTTACACCTTCAGCAAATTGCTCCCCCTCTCCCCTGCCGGACTGGAGCGCTATCGTCAGGGCGAATTGCTCAACCGCGTGGTGGCGGATGTTGATACGCTCGATCATCTTTACCTGCGCGTTATCTCGCCGCTGGTGGGCGCTTTTGTGGTGATTATGGTGGTGACAATCGGGTTAAGTTTCCTTGATTTCACCCTCGCCTTTACGCTGGGCGGCATTATGTTACTGACGCTTTTGCTGATGCCACCGCTGTTTTATCGTGCGGGAAAAAGCACCGGGCAAAATCTGACTCATCTTCGCGGGCAGTATCGCCAACAACTGACAGCCTGGCTGCAAGGGCAAGCTGAGCTGACCATTTTTGGTGCCAGCGATCGTTATCGCACGCAATTAGAGAATACTGAAATTCAGTGGCTGGAAGCGCAACGCCGTCAATCTGAACTGACAGCTTTGTCGCAAGCAATAATGCTGTTAATTGGCGCGTTAGCGGTGATCCTGATGCTGTGGATGGCGTCTGGCGGCGTTGGTGGCAATACTCAACCAGGCGCGTTAATTGCCCTGTTTGTCTTCTGTGCGTTAGCCGCGTTTGAAGCACTGGCACCAGTAACGGGTGCATTTCAGCATCTGGGGCAAGTCATTGCCTCTGCCGTACGGATCACCGATTTAACGGATCAAAAACCTGAAGTCACCTTCCCTGATACCCAAACCCGTGTTGCCGATTGCGTTTCGCTGACGTTACGGGATGTTCAGTTCACTTATCCGGAGCAATCCCAACAAGCACTGAAAGGGATTTCTCTTCAGGTAAACGCCGGAGAACATATTGCGATTCTCGGGCGAACCGGATGCGGTAAATCAACATTGTTACAACTGCTGACCCGCGCATGGGACCCGCAACAGGGCGAGATTTTACTTAACGATAGTCCCATAGCCAGCCTGAACGAAGCAACTCTGCGCCAGACCATCAGCGTTGTGCCACAGCGAGTGCATCTGTTTAGCGCCACGCTGCGTGATAATCTGTTACTCGCCTCGCCTGGCAGTAGTGATGAAGCTCTGGCGGAGATCTTGCGTCGAGTTGGTCTGGAGAAGCTGCTCGAGGATGCAGGTCTCAACAGTTGGTTAGGTGAAGGCGGACGCCAGCTCTCCGGTGGTGAACTGCGCCGTCTGGCTATCGCCCGTGCGCTGTTACATGATGCGCCACTGGTATTGCTGGATGAACCTACCGAAGGCTTAGATGCCACAACTGAAAGTCAGATCCTTGAATTACTTGCAGAAATGATGCGTGAGAAAACGGTGTTAATGGTCACCCATCGACTTCGCGGGCTCTCTCGTTTCCAGCAAATAATAGTGATGGACAACGGGCAAATTATTGAGCAAGGTACTCACGCAGAACTGCTTGCCCGACAGGGGCGTTATTACCAGTTTAAGCAGGGTTTGTAAGCTATTATTGAACGATCCGACTTGCGTGGGGTTTTGCGGTCATGCGCCTGGTTCAGCTTTCTCGCCATTCAATAGCCTTCCCTTCCCCGGAAGGCGCATTACGTGAGCCTAACGGCCTGCTGGCACTTGGGGGCGATCTTAGCCCTGCGCGCCTGTTAATGGCGTATCAGCGTGGTATTTTCCCGTGGTTTTCTCCAGGCGACCCCATCCTCTGGTGGTCGCCCGATCCTCGCGCGGTGCTATGGCCAGAATCACTGCATATCAGCCGTAGTATGAAGCGATTTCATAAACGCTCGCCCTATCGTGTCACGATGAATTACGCCTTTGGTCAGGTCATTGAAGGCTGTGCCAGCGATCGCGAAGAAGGAACCTGGATCACGCGTGGCGTGGTCGAAGCCTACCATCGCCTTCACGAACTCGGTCATGCCCACTCCATTGAAGTCTGGCGTAAAGATGAGCTTGTCGGCGGTATGTACGGCGTGGCCCAGGGAACGCTATTTTGTGGCGAGTCTATGTTCAGCCGGATGGAAAACGCGTCCAAAACGGCGCTTCTGGTATTCTGTGAGGAATTTATCCGCCATGGCGGTAAACTCATCGACTGCCAGGTCCTTAACGATCACACAGCGTCGCTTGGTGCCTGCGAAATTCCCCGACGGGATTATCTAAATTATCTCAATCAAATGCGCCTCGGACGATTGCCGAATAATTTCTGGGTACCACGGTGCTTGTTTTCACCACAAGAATGAATGTTTTCGGCACATTTCTCCCCAGAGTGTTATAATTGCGGTCGCAGAGTTGGTTACGCTCATTACCCCGCTGCCGATAAGGAATTTTTCGCGTCAGGTAACGCCCATCGTTTATCTCACCGCTCCCTTATACGTTGCGCTTTTGGTGCGGCTTAGCCGTGTGTTTTCGGAGTAATGCGCCGAACCTGTTTGTTGCGATTTAGCGCGCAAATCTTTACTTATTTACAGAACTTCGGCATTATCTTGCCGGTTCAAATTACGGTAGTGATACCCCAGAGGATTAGATGGCCAAAGAAGACAATATTGAAATGCAAGGTACCGTTCTTGAAACGTTGCCTAACACCATGTTCCGCGTAGAGTTAGAAAACGGTCACGTGGTTACTGCACACATCTCCGGTAAAATGCGTAAAAACTACATCCGCATCCTGACGGGCGACAAAGTGACTGTTGAGCTGACCCCGTACGACCTGAGCAAAGGCCGCATTGTCTTCCGTAGTCGCTGATTGTTTTACCGCCTGATGGGCGAAGAGAAAGAACGCGTAAAAGGTCGGTTTAACCGGCCTTTTTATTTTGTACGAAGAACGTTGGAAGTATAAGTACATAACTTGTCTCGATGTAGATATACTGCACAACTTGTTTACAGTATGAGCAAACGAGAATTGTCAGTAAAATTCTTCTTGACCGTTTTACTCCAACTCCCTATAGTAGCGCCCCGTTGCCCCCCATGAGGTCAGGCAGCAAAACAATTTGGTGAGGTGTCCGAGTGGCTGAAGGAGCACGCCTGGAAAGTGTGTATACGGCAACGTATCGGGGGTTCGAATCCCCCCCTCACCGCCATATTTGAAGAAGAGCTCGTACGAAAGTACGGGCTTTTTTTTCGCATTTTATCTGCCTGTACGGCAGTGAACGGTATAAAAATCGAGTTTTTCTTTCGATTGGCTTTCTAAGCTGCCTGTACGGCAGTGAACTCAAATACTACACGTTTAGCTCGTTGTTAATAAAGAAAAATCATCTCATTTTCCTGCTGCCACCCTTTTTTATTCTTACCTTCCAGCACCATTAATTATCAACAACTTACCTTCACCTCCAAAAATAGGGTTTTCACCGTTCCACCCTACAAACAAAAAGTCCGTAACCTCTTTCGAGATTACGGACTTCACCAACCTACCTAACAATTAGATTAATGCGCTGCTTCCGCCTTGTGCTTTTGTGCACTCTGGAATCCGTAAGTCAGCTCATTTTTCTCTTTATCCAGCGCAACCGTCACCTGACCGCCGTCCACCAGAGAACCAAACAGCAGCTCGTTGGCGAGCGGTTTTTTCAGGTTGTCCTGGATGACACGTGCCATCGGACGTGCGCCCATCGCCCGGTCGTAACCTTTCTCGGCCAGCCAGTTACGCGCTTCCTGACTCACTTCCAGGGAAACACCTTTCTGATCCAGCTGAACCTGCAACTCGACGATGAACTTATCCACCACCTGATGGATCACGTCGGTTGACAGATGATCGAACCAGATAATGTTGTCGAGACGGTTACGGAATTCCGGTGTAAAGATCTTCTTGATCTCTTCCATCGCATCGGTGCTGTTATCCTGGTGGATAAGACCAATGGATTTACGCTCAGTTTCCCGTACCCCGGCATTAGTGGTCATCACCAGCACCACGTTACGGAAGTCCGCTTTGCGTCCGTTGTTATCGGTCAGCGTACCGTTGTCCATCACCTGCAACAGAATATTGAACACGTCCGGGTGCGCTTTCTCGATTTCGTCCAGCAGCAGCACCGCATGAGGATGCTTGATGACCGCATCAGTCAGCAAACCGCCCTGATCAAAACCAACGTATCCCGGAGGCGCACCAATCAGACGGCTGACGGTATGGCGTTCCATATACTCGGACATATCAAAGCGCAGAAGCTCAATGCCCAAAGCTTTCGAAAGCTGTACCGTCACCTCTGTTTTCCCGACCCCGGTAGGGCCGGCAAACAGGAACGAACCGACTGGTTTATGTTCGTGACCTAAACCTGCACGCGCCATCTTAATGGCTTCAGTCAGCGCCTCAATGGCTTTATCCTGACCGAAGACCAGCATTTTCAGGCGATCGCTGAGGTTTTTCAGGGTATCGCGGTCACTCTGAGAAACACTCTTCTCTGGAATGCGCGCAATACGGGCCACCACGGACTCAATATCCGCCACATTAACGGTTTTCTTGCGTTTGCTTACCGGCATCAGGCGTGCGCGAGCGCCCGCTTCGTCGATAACGTCAATGGCTTTATCCGGCAGATGACGATCGTTAATGTATTTCACCGCCAGCTCTACCGCTGCACGCACCGCTTTTGCGGTATAACGCACGTCATGGTGCGCTTCGTACTTCGGTTTCAGGCCGTTGATGATCTGTACGGTTTCTTCGATCGACGGTTCAGTAATATCAATTTTCTGGAAGCGACGCGCCAGAGCACGGTCTTTCTCGAAAATGTTGCTGAACTCCTGATAGGTTGTCGAACCAATTACGCGAATTTTACCGCTTGAGAGCAACGGTTTGATCAGGTTAGCCGCATCAACCTGACCACCAGAGGCTGCACCCGCACCGATAATGGTGTGGATCTCATCAATAAACAGGATGCTGTTAGTGTCCTGCTCCAGCTGCTTGAGCAACGCTTTAAAACGTTTTTCAAAGTCGCCGCGATATTTTGTGCCCGCTAACAGAGAACCGATATCGAGAGAGTAAATCGTACAGTCAGCCATCACTTCCGGCACATCGCCCTGAACAATTCGCCATGCAAGACCTTCCGCAATCGCGGTTTTACCGACACCAGACTCCCCCACCAGCAGCGGGTTGTTTTTACGGCGACGGCAGAGAACCTGAATAGCACGCTCCAGCTCCTTCTCACGACCAATCAGTGGGTCGATTCCGCCCACACGCGCAAGCTGATTCAGGTTCGTCGTGAAATTCTCCATACGTTCCTCCCCACCAGCTTGTTCTTCGCTGTTTGGCTGGCTGCCAGGATCAGAAGACTGTGTCGGCTCGTCTTTACGCGTGCCATGAGAGATAAAGTTCACCACATCGAGACGGCTGACTTCATGTTTGCGCAACAGATATGCCGCCTGCGACTCCTGTTCGCTAAAGATAGCGACCAGAACGTTTGCACCGGTAACCTCATTGCGACCGGAGGACTGGACATGGAAGACCGCGCGTTGCAGTACACGCTGAAAACTCAGCGTTGGCTGTGTGTCGCGCTCCTCTTCACTGGCAGGCAGAACGGGTGTGGTTTGTTCAATAAAGGCTTCCAGTTCCTGACGGAGCGCAACCAAATCCACAGAACACGCTTCCAGCGCCTCCCGGGCAGATGGGTTACTGAGCAGCGCCAGTAACAAGTGCTCGACGGTCATAAACTCATGACGGTGCTCGCGCGCTCTGGCGAAAGCCATATTTAAACTGAGTTCCAGTTCTTGATTGAGCATAGGCACCTCCCCCAATTTTTATGCCTGCATTCAGGCTTTTTCTAGCGTACACAGCAATGGATGCTCATTCTCCCTCGCGTACTTGTTCACCATCGCCACTTTGGTTTCTGCAACCTCGGCGGTAAAGACTCCGCAAATGGCCTTCCCCTGGTAGTGAACAGCGAGCATCAATTGCGTTGCACGTTCTACATCATAAGAAAAGAATTTTTGTAACACGTCAATAACAAACTCCATCGGAGTGTAATCATCATTGACTAATATCACTTTATACATAGATGGCGGTTTTAGCGCGTCGCGAACTTTTTCTTCCGCCAGTTGATCAAAGTCC
This sequence comes from Escherichia sp. 94.0001, assembly GCF_013369155.2. NCBI lineage: Bacteria > Pseudomonadati > Pseudomonadota > Gammaproteobacteria > Enterobacterales > Enterobacteriaceae > Escherichia > Escherichia sp. 94.0001. Next base: position 31,970 of record NZ_JABWMS020000042.1, read on the forward strand.
AGCCAGTCGTTCGTTTTACCCATTGTCAGTTATCATCTTCGGTTACGGTTATCGGCAGAACGCCCTGCCGCTGACAAGAGCTTATTTGCCTGACCAATCTACTCCACATGATAGATAACTATCATCTATCGTTGGCATCAGCGACATCTGTCACATTCCTGTCAATAGCGTTAACTGCTTCAAATTTTTGATTCATACCTGCCCCCTGGCCCCTGTCAAATGCTTGACGGCTCGCCCTAATTCTCTAAATTGTATTTCTAGAGTTGGCGAGGTTTTGAACAGCCCCCTCTCTGACCCCGGTTTATTCCATCTTACTTGTATAAGATTTGCGAAGGATGTCGAAGCATGGAAAAGGGTACTGTTAAGTGGTTCAACAATGCCAAAGGGTTTGGTTTCATCTGCCCTGAAGGCGGCGGCGAAGATATTTTCGCTCATTATTCCACCATTCAGATGGATGGTTACAGAACGCTAAAAGCTGGACAATCCGTTCAGTTTGATGTCCACCAGGGGCCAAAAGGCAATCACGCCAGTGTTATTGTGCCCTTCGAAGTAGAAGCGGCAGTCGCATAGCTCTTCTGTCTCATTGTGTACATCCTAAAGGCAAAATGCCAGCCCGATCGGCTGGCATTTTTATCTCAAAAATTACTCTCGTGCCAGAGCATCTACTGGATCCAGTCGTGCCGCATTTCGTGCGGGTAACCAGCCAAATAAAATCCCGGTGACCGTCGAGCAGAGAAACGCCAGCAGCAGCGCCAACGGTGAAAAACCAATCTCCCAGCCGGGTAAGAAAAGCTGCAAGGTGAAAGCAATTAACAGTGACAGTGTTATTCCCAACGCGCCACCGACCAGGCAAACCAGTACGGCTTCGATCAGAAACTGTTGCAAAACATCGCTTGCTCGCGCACCTACAGCCATGCGAATGCCAATTTCCCGCGTCCGCTCGGTCACTGACACCAGCATAATATTCATTACACCAATACCGCCCACCACCAGCGAAATCACCGCCACCAGCGTCAGAAACAGTTGTAAAGTACGTGTGGTCTTTTCAACGGTTTTCAAGACGCCGTCCATGTTCCAGGTAAAGAAATCCTTCTTACCGTGGCGCAGTGAAAGTAAACGCGTGAGTTGCTGTTCCGCCTCAGCGCTGTCAAATCCTTCTTTCACCCTGACAGTAATAGAGTTCAGCCACGACTGGCCCATAACTCGCCCGGACATCGTGCTGTAAGGTAACCACACGCGCAGCACTTTACTACTGCCAAACATCGACTGTTTTTCCTCTGCCACGCCGATGACTCTCGCTGGCATATTACCAACCAAGATAACCTCGCCAACCACATTTGCTTTATGGGGGAAAAGCTGACGGCGAGTATTACTGTCGAGAACCACGACTTGCGCACGGCCATTCAGCTGTTCCTGATTAAAGGTATTCCCTTCGCTGAAGGTCATGCCATAGACATTGAAATAATCGCCGCTCACGCCATTGGCACTGGCAGCCACATCAACATTGTTATAACGCAGGCGCAGGTTTTGCGAGACGGCAGGTGTGGCTGAGGCGACCCACGGTTGTTTCTGGATGGCAATTAAGTCGTCGTACTTTAGCGCCTGCTGATATTGCGGATCGTCATCGCCAAAATCTTTTCCGGGATAGACATCGATAGTATTCGTACCAATAGAACGGATATCCGCCAGCACCATTTGTTTGGCGGCATCGCCCACCACGACAATTGAAACCACCGACGCAATACCGATAATAATCCCCAGCATGGTTAGTAAAGTACGCATTTTATTCGCTGCCAGCGCCCGCCATGCCATCGTCAGCGCCTCGTTAAAACCGCTGACAAACTGCCGCCAGCCAGAGGCCATTTTGACAACAGGTGCCGTCCCGCCAGCAACATTCACTTTTTCAATGGCGGGAGGATTGCGCACAATTTCGCCGTCGCGAATTTCGATCACCCGCTCTGCCTGAGCAGCAACCTGCGGATCATGAGTGACGATAATCACCGTATGCCCGCGATCGCGCAGCTGATGCAGGATCGCCATTACCTCCTCACCGGAATGGCTGTCCAGTGCGCCTGTCGGTTCATCGGCAAGAATTACCTGACCGCCGTTCATCAATGCCCGCGCGATGCTGACGCGCTGTTGCTGACCACCCGAAAGCTGTGCCGGATAATACTCTGTACGGTCTTCAAGCCCCAGTCGTTGCAATAACTTCTGGGCACGAAGCAGTCGCTGTTTCCGCTCAAGACCCGCATAGACGGCGGGTACTTCAACATTCTGCTCGGCGGTTAAATGTGAAAGCAAATGGTAACGCTGGAAAATAAAGCCGAAGTGTTCGCGACGCAGTTGCGCCAGTGCATCGGCGTCCAGCATGGCAACATCCTGACCGGCGACGCGATAGGTGCCGCTGGTGGCCTTATCCAGGCAGCCGAGAATATTCATCAGGGTCGATTTACCGGAACCCGAAGCGCCGACAATCGCCACCATCTCACCAGCATAAATATCGAGGCTGATGCCCTTCAGCACCTCAACCTGCTCATCACCGGCAGGATAGCTGCGACGAATATCCTTTAATTCGAGCAAGGGCGTCATTGTGCAGCTCCTGGTTTGGCCTCACCAATCACCACTTCATCGCCCGCTTCCAGCCCTTTGACAATCTCAACATCGGTATCGTTACGTGCGCCAATCGTCACTTCACGCTCGCGTGTTTCACCATTACGCAACAATTTGACTTTATAACGATTATCGCCAACCGGATCGCCTAACGCCGACAGAGGGATCGTCAGCACATTTTTCACATCGGTGAGCTGAATATGCACTTGCGCGGTCATATCCAGCCGCAGCAAACCATTGGGGTTGGGTACTTCAAAACGGGCGTAATAGAAAATAGCGTCGTTAACCTTTTCCGGCGTCGGTAGCACATCCTTGATTTGCCCCTCGTAGCGCGTCAGCGGATCGCCAAGCACCGTAAACCAGGCTTTTTGCCCCGGCTTCAGGTGGATTACATCCGCTTCAGAAACCTGCGCTTTTACCAGCATGGTGCTCATATCTGCCAGCGTCAGAATGTTCGGTGCTTGTTGTGCGGCAATCACCGTCTGGCCTTGCAGAGTGGTGATTTGCGTGACTTCCCCGGCCATCGGGGCAACGATGCGGGTGTAATCGAGATTGGTTTTAGCCGTATCGAGTGAGGCCTGATTGCGCTTGATTTGCGCGTCAATGGTGCCAATTTGCGCCTGTTTCACAGCCATCTCCGTCGCGGCGGTATCGAGATCCTGCTGTGAAACCGCCTGCGTTTGTGCAAGACGTTGCTGACGGGAATACGTCACCCGCGCCAGTTTCAGCTCCGCTTCCGCCTGCTGCCGCTGCGCGCGTAGCTCCATCAGCGTTGCTTCCACCTCCTTGATCTGGTTTTCAGCTTGTTCAGGATCAATAACCCCTAAAAGCTGGTCTTTTTTTACTTTATCGCCAATCGCCACCGACAGCGTTTTCAACTGACCGCTGACCTGTGCACCCACGTCAACCTTACGCAGCGCGTCCAGCTTTCCGGTCGCCAGCACGCTTTGCTGTAAATCGCCTGGACGCACAATCAGCGTCTGATAAGTCGGCACGGGTGCGTTAAGAATTCTCCATAACGTAATCAGCCCGGCAATGACTATCACCAGCGCAATAACGTAACGCTTCTTCACGGTTTTCCGCTTTTTCATAAATATTCTGAATACTCCATATGCCAATCCGGGTCATTAACTTCAACGAAATATCAACAAAACCCTAAAATTTACGTTAGTAATCACACTATTGATGTTTGGTTAAGATACGCCATGGTGAAATCGACGTTATGTATAACCATTGATTTCATGAATATGTCGCAGCTAACTGAACGGACCTTTACGCCATCTGAATCTCTCAGCAGCCTGTCACTTTTTCTTAGTCTGGCACGTGGACAGTGTCGGCCGGGTAAATTTTGGCATCGCCGTAGTTTTCGCCAGAAATTTTTGCTGCGCTCGTTGATTATGCCGCGTTTAAGCGTTGAGTGGATGAACGAACTTTCCCACTGGCCGAATCTCCATGTGTTGTTAACGCGCCAGCCGCGACTGCCTGTGCGTCTGCATCGCCCTTACCTTGCGGCGAATCTTAGCCGCAAGCAATTGCTGGAGGCGTTACGTTACCATTATGCATTGCTTCGTGCCTGCATGTCGGCAGAAGAATTCAGCTTATATTTGAATACTCCCGGGCTGCAACTGGCGAAGCTGGAAGGCAAAAACGGCGAGCAGTTCACACTTGAGCTGACCATGATGATCTCAATGGATAAAGAAGGTGACAGCACAATCCTGTTCCGCAACAGCGAAGGTATTCCTCTGGCAGAGATCACCTTTACTCTGTGTGAATACCAGGGGAAAAGAACAATGTTTATTGGCGGGCTGCAAGGTGCGAAATGGGAAATTCCACATCAGGAAATCCAGAATGCGACGAAAGCCTGCCACGGGCTATTTCCCAAACGTCTCGTGATGGAAGCGGCCTGTCTGTTTGCCCAACGTTTGCAGGTAGAGCAGATCATTGCCGTCAGCAATGAAACACATATTTACCGCAGCCTGCGTTATCGCGATAAAGAAGGCAAGATCCATGCTGATTACAACGCGTTCTGGGAGTCGGTTGGCGGCGTATGTGATGCTGAACGCCATTACCGCCTTCCGGCACAGATAGCACGAAAAGAGATTGCCGAAATCGCCAGTAAAAAACGGGCTGAATACCGTCGGCGCTATGAGATGCTCGACGCTATTCAGCCACAAATGGCCACGATGTTTCGCGGTTAATCCGCGCGACCGCGCGCCAGCCACAGCACGCGTGAGAACATTTTTTTCAGCAGCGTCGGTACGGAATCCACACCACGACGTCCTGCCTCCATTGCCACTTCAATGGCAAGATCGGGTTTGGAAGAGCGATGGATCGCTTTCGAGATAATTTTACGCAGATTCATCGGCACATTTTCCGGGATCTGCGCCACGCGGTGGAACACATCGGAAAATCCCTGGCGATACATAAAATGTTCCATATCCAGCGCCGGTAACGCCGTTAAATGTTCTCGTTCGGCTTCCCGATCGTTATTCAACAGGCTGCGTACCGTAGCGGCATATTTCTTCCCTGCTTCATCGCCATCGACCAGTACATGCCATTCAATCCCCATCCGGCGGGCGAATTTAACCAGTGGCTTTAGCCCGGACTGGGCAAACTCAATGACCTTGATCCCTTCGGCATCAAAATGATGTCCACACTGACGCGCCAGTTCATTGATAACCCAGGTTTCCGTTTCGCCTTCCACCAGCAGCCAGCAGCGAGCAAACAGCGATGACGGACGGTTAAAACGAATGTGGAAAGAGATACGTCGGCTGTCTTCGGTACTCAAGCCACTCGGACCCAAACGCCAGGCGGCAACGCGAGAGGACTCACGTACCAGACGGCAAACATGCTCTACCGGCGTTAACGAAAGCAACTCACCCGAGTTGGTGGTGGCAATGCGCTGCAATGGCAGAAGATTCAACAGATGCCAGGCAACTGAAAGCATAATGGGGTGTAAACGGGTTTCTGGATCTTCGATCAGCAACAATGGACGGGCGTCTTTATCCAGTCGCAATGTGCCTTTTGCCTGCAATAAAGTAGCAAACAGGCCGAGCAAAATAACCCGATACGAGCGCCCTCCTGGTCGGTCAATCATCCGGTTGATGATATCCAGATAGCGCCAGCTTCGTTGCTCATTACTGGCCCGCCGCCGCATTAAACGATATCGCGCTTGTCCGGCCCCCTGTTCAGAGAAATAATGCTCAAGCAGCTGTACCATTGCGGAAAGTCCCTGACGAATCTGCCCATCAGAGAGATTTTGCGGATGTGAGGATAACTCACGGGCGAGGAAATCGAGCTGGCGCGCGGTGACTTCCACATTAGGGACATTTGGCACCGTGCCGTTACGAATACGGCGCATAAAACGGGCATCACGCAAGCGCAGCACCGGCATTAAACGCACCAGATGGCGTGCCTGATCGTTAATATCCTCGACATCAATCGGATGTCCGTCTTTATCGAGAAAACTGCGGAGTGTCATCACACTGCCATCTTCCGCACTCTCTCCTTCCAGGCGATAAAAAATTCGATGATAACCATCGGTGCATGGCGTCCAGCACGCTTCCAGCGGCCGATAGCGGCGAACCCGATGTCGGCCTGGCAGCGATTCGCGGAAGGTCAAAATAATATGCAGATGATGTTCTCGCCCGTTGATATCTCCCGGCGGGAACCAGAAATCGTCGCGCTCAAAATGGTAGAGATCTGATTCTGGCGATAGCAGCAGAGTTAAGGCGTCCAGCAAGCTGGATTTACCCCACGCGTTCTCCCCAATCAGGACGTTGTTTTGTTCCAGCATCAACGACAAACGGTTGATACCGCGAAAACCCACAATTTCAACGCGCTCAAGAATCATATCCCCTCCAGAAATATGTGACTTATCCTTTACGCTGGCAGTATAACGGGAAAGGCCTTGCTAATACGTGATGACATCACATTTAAGCATGGCAAATGTCTGAAAAATGAGCGAATAATCGCGTTATACTCCCTCTTGCTGATAAGTCTGCAAAAACAACAAAATCAAATAATTAGCATGATAAATTATTTTTTATTACGCCTAAAGGATTAAATCTTTTGCTTGCACTACACTGTCAATCAGACAAATGACTATATGGGGCAACCCGCTGTTGCCCTAAATCAAATTTACTGGATTTATTTATCTGGTGAATGACTCGCCTTCGTTTTTAAAATAGCCGCGCATTATTTCCGTCGTCACTTTTTTACGACGACCCTATAAAACGACCATATTTTTCACAGGGTCAATTTTTAATTGAGGTGGATATGTTCAGAAAATTAGCAGCTGAATGTTTTGGTACTTTCTGGCTTGTTTTTGGTGGCTGTGGTAGTGCCGTACTGGCCGCAGGCTTCCCGGAATTAGGTATTGGTTTTACCGGCGTGGCGCTGGCATTCGGTTTAACCGTTCTGACGATGGCCTTCGCTGTTGGTCATATTTCTGGTGGTCATTTTAACCCGGCGGTCACTATTGGCTTATGGGCTGGCGGACGTTTTCCGGCAAAAGAAGTCGTTGGCTACGTAATTGCCCAGGTTGTCGGCGGTATTGTTGCAGCGGCGCTGCTGTATTTAATTGCCAGTGGTAAAACGGGATTTGACGCGGTAGCCAGCGGTTTTGCTTCTAACGGTTATGGCGAGCATTCACCAGGCGGTTATTCCATGCTTTCCGCGCTGGTAGTTGAACTGGTATTGAGTGCAGGTTTCTTGCTGGTGATCCACGGCGCAACCGACAAATTCGCTCCGGCGGGTTTTGCACCAATTGCCATTGGTCTGGCATTAACGCTGATTCACTTAATCAGTATTCCGGTGACTAACACTTCCGTTAACCCGGCGCGCAGTACTGCGGTTGCCATCTTCCAGGGCGGCTGGGCGTTAGAACAACTGTGGTTCTTCTGGGTGGTGCCAATTGTCGGCGGCATTATCGGTGGTCTGATTTACCGGACTCTGCTGGAAAAACGTAATTAATTAACGCAGAAGGCCTGGCGCAATGTCAGGCCTTTTTTAAATATATTGATTCATCTTCCTGTTGCGCTCCTTGATGTGTTAAGCCACATATAGTCACTGGCGCAGGGAGCGCGCAGGGGGCGGCCAATCGCCGCCGCCCCCTGCCCCCCCGGGCTCTGGCGAACAAAATCGCCGCTGCGCGGTGCCCTCGACTTATCCCTTGCGGCTACCGGGTCGGGCGCGAGGTAACATATATGGACGCTCCCGGAATGCAATGC
>NZ_JABWMS020000043.1:0-36381 GCF_013369155.2 Escherichia sp. 94.0001
AATTAAGAGTACTTTGAATAGTACTTTAATACTGACCGATAAACTGGCGAGTCAATATCCTGATAAACGAATGACAATTTGTTATAACCTCACCGGTGTCTTTATAAATAAAGATGCCAGCCTTCAGGAGAAAGCTGCAAAACTAATTGTTAAGTATGCCGATCCGACAGATGCTGAGTTGAGTACATTGTTGGATAGTTATATTAATAATTTGCTTACTGGCACTAAAGAATTATTAACAGATTTTCTTGATAGCAAACCCCCGGTTGTTGATGAAGCGTTGCTATTGCACTCAGTTATATCACTAATTCGTGATGATAACCGTATCCCAGAAATTGAAAGCTGGGATGATTTTGTCTTCCTTGCAGGTAGAGCGTGTCTTAACCTGGAATCGTATCATTTTGACCTGTTTCCCGCAGCGTTGTTACGTTTTGCGCCTGAGATTAATAAAGATAATCTTAGTCAACTGGAGCCTGCTTTTGGTCTGGCGCTGAAAACATTGCAATCCGGTTCTTCATCAGTTGGCGCATTCGATCAAATCCTTGCAACATTTATCCTTGAGTTTTCTGGTTATTTACTTAAAAAATTACCTAACGAAAACATACTTGAAAAGTATAATCAATATCTTGTATTAATTAATAATGAAAATAAGAACTTAAAACTTAACTGGGGTTTTCATGAGTGGCAAAAATCTACCAAAGCAAAATTTCAGCCATGGATTGATATATTAATAAATGTCCTACATTTGCTACAAAAATCAAGCCAGGTGCCACTTCTTTCAACTCCGACGCATTTGCCGTGTTTTATTGAACCCTGTACTCTTGTGCAAAGGTTAAGAAAATATCAAGAGGTAACTCAGGTTCCTGATAATTTCGATTTACAACTTGCTATTCAACGTTGCGTGATCCCTGAAAATAAAATTAATTTAGCGGGACTTAACCAAAATGATACTGCGCTATTAAAATATTTCTTCCATGGTGATGTGAAGTCACTTAAATGTGTTGAAAATGATGATTTAGCATTGTCAGCCATTATTACACGTAATACCAGTCACTATGATTTAACGTCATTCGAATACGGTTTGATTTTGCTAAGCAAAAACAATTTACCTGCAAATATCATCTCTAATGAGTTTTCATGGTGCCTTGAGACAAAAACACAGACAGTACCTTATTCAAAGGAGATAGTTTCTTACAAACAATTGAACTTTGATATTTCTCGATACTGGCAGCAGGAAAAGACCAGACTTTTTTATGCCTTTAGTTTTATGAAAACATCGAATGGTTGGGAAACAGATAAGCAACGACTGTTATTTTCTTTTCCCGCTGCTCACGATCTTTTTTTAGTGCGGTTTATCGAATACCACTTTAAAACAGAATATAACGAGCCACGTGACACGATCCACTTGTTGCAGGCAATGCTTGAATTGCCTTTGCCGTTAACACCCATGGGACATCTACTTACCGCTTTTTGCATGCTTCACGCCGACAAAACTGTCCGTGCTCTTGCCGGAGAATTATGGATTGAAAAGCTGCGTTATCCACAAGGTGTGAATTCCGCCCATATCGGCGACATCCTGGGCCGGTTGGAAAAAGAGAGCTGGTCACCACTAAAGCGCTTTACCGATCTCGCCATGCAGTCGCTTATCAATATCAGTTCCCGCCACAATCAGGCATTACTTGAGATGATAAGTGCAATGGACAGCCATTTGAGCACGGTAAAAATCACCAACTACAAAAAGCTGACTGGGCTACGGCAGGAACTTGAAGCAGCATTGTAAAAGCTAATTTAGCACGTATAAAAATTGATATTCAGGGAAAGAGTAATGGATACGACTCAAGAACAATACAGCAAAATTATTGAATCAGGGAATTCAGAGCAGTTATTAGCATTTCTGAAGTCGCTGGATGATAAGCAGCGGAAAAATTTGGTGCCGCTTATAAAGAAAGACGTGAAACGATTAGGTGCCTATCAATGGTATGAAGTAAGCATCGGCGGTCTTCGTGGAGGAAGTTACAAGCAAAACGGTACAAAAAATCAGTTACAGATGCTTAGTGTTGCGATCATCGGTTGCTATGCACGAAAAGACTGTAAAAATATTGAACGTAACTTATTGAATTCTAATAATGCAGTTAAAGAAACACTCAAATGGCGCAGCCCGGAATGGCTTACTGATTATATTAATGGTGATATTAAAGGTGGAAATTTTTCAATAAGTTATGCCACTCTCTGCGACTGGATTGCCGAAGGATATGTTGGTAATATTACACCGCAGGTTATTGTTAATAAAATTACTTCTGCATCAAATCTTGAAAAACATCGTTTTTCTTTAGACGATCATATCTGGATGGTGTTTAATTATCCGTGCGGTGTTTCATTGTCAGATCAGTGGTATCCGAAAGAAAGTAAACCTGAGGGTGCCGATGATCATAAATGGATATATTTCTTCAAAAAATATACTATGGACAAACGCATCGACAGAATAAGAGTATTAAAAGAAAGCTTACTTGCGGTCAATCGTAACTTTAATCGTGAACAAACATGTTGGTACGCCACGCTATTTACTTCGCTGCAACCGACAGCGGACGAATGTTTGCAACTTCAGGAAGCACTTTTCTCGACATTTTATTGCCCGCACAGTAAACCTGGCACTACGGCATTACAGGCAATCAAAAAAATATCCGAACATCCGGAGTTTCACCGTGATGAGTTTATTTCCTGCCTTCCTCAGTTATTTTCTTTCACCACTAAAGGTATTGTCGATAGCGCATTAACGATTGCTGATAAACTGGCGAAACAGCACCCTGATAAAAGATTTGAAATCTGCCAACACCTCACCTCGGTATTCCTTAATAAAGATGTCGGGCTACAAAATAAAGCAGCAAAGTTAATTGCAAAATATGCCAGTCCATTAGATCCAGAAATAAGCACGTTATTAAGCAGTTATGGCGATAATCTGCTTACAAGCGCTCGTGAGTTATTAACCGACTTTCTTGATATCACACCGCTTGCGCCCGATGAATCTGCTGAACTTTCTCCCGTATTGCCACTGATTCGTGATGATAACCGTATCCCCGCAATTGAAACCTGGGATGATTTTGTCTTCCTGGCAGGACAGGCATTTCATAACGTCGAGTCGTATCACTTTGACCTGTTGCCGGCTGCATTGTTACGTTTTGCTCCTGAAATTAATGAAGAGAATGTGAATCAACTGGAACCTGCGTTTATGCAGGCGCTGGAAACATCTGAACATATTTCTTTCTTGGACGGGATGTTGGGTTTCTTTTTTATGGAATATGCGGCAGAACTTATCTCACGTTTTCCACTACAGACAGCAACAATTAAAATAATATATGAGGAATATCAGTGTCTAAAAAATACAACTGACAAATGGAAAAAGATAGACTGGGGGTTTCATTCCTATGATGAAGAGGACAAAAAAAGAAGCCTCTCATGGATTGCATTTTTCAAAAACACTCTGATTCTATTAAATAACAACGTTAATCTGCCTTTGCTTTCAACACCCACGCATCTGCCTTGCTTTATTGACCCTACGGTGTTTATAGAGCGTCTTTTACAATACCAAAATGCGGGTGTAGAACCTTGTAGTCAGGATATGCAACTTGCGATTCAACGATGTGTATTTATTGACACTCAGCTTGATATTTCACAACTTAACACCGAATATGCCGCATTAGTGCGATATTTGTTTTCCGGCGAGCAGGACGCATTAGCACAGATCGCGCAGGATGATTGGAAACTTGCGGCCATTATTACCCGCAGTGCGGTTAACCCTGACACGACGTCTTTTGATGTCGGGTATGCGTTGCTGGAAAAACATGCGTTACCGATGGAGTTATTAAGCAATATGTTCCCTTGGTTTATCAGGGAAAACAAAACTCGCTTCCCTGCCCGAACATCCAATTTTGACGTCTCGACGGCTGTTCAAAATCTGGAGATGACTTTGTTCTATGCTGACAGTTTCATGCCTTGCTGTAAATACAGTTACTTTGGCGGAGGGTATAAGCGGCGAACGCTGTATGCTTTTCCCTGGCAGGGTGATGTCACACTCATGCGTTATATAGAAGTGAATTTTCATGATCCAAACATTTCATCAACGAAGTCTAATCTGGAAATCCTTCAGGCACTTTACGATCTCCCGTTGCCACTAACACCCATGGGCCATCTACTCACCGCTTTTTGCATGCTTCATGCCGACAAAACGGTGCGTGCTCTTGCTGGTGAACTATGGATTGAAAAACTGCGTTATCCACAAGGTGTGAATTCTGCCCACATCGGCGACATCCTTGGTCGGCTGGAAAAAGAGAGCTGGTCGCCACTCAAACGCTTTACCGATCTCGCCATGCAGGCGCTTATCAATATCAGTTCCCGCCACAATCAGGCATTACTTGAGATGATAAGTGCAATGGACAGCCATTTGAGCACGGTAAAAATCACCAATTACAAAAAGCTCAATGAGCTGCAACTCGAACTTACAAGGAAGTCATAAATGGAAGAGACACTCACTTATAGTTACAACATCCCATCCGCTTTGCACAAAACAAACGGAAAAGATGAATTACGCCTGGCGAAATACAGCGAGATCCAAAAGGCGTCTGACGCTCCCTGTTTTTTTGTCGGTCAGGTCAGGCAACCTTTTTTGATGGCGCGTTGTTTAATTGCCCTTTCCAACGTGGTGAAGTCGAGCTTTAACCTTTCGCCCGCGCAACTGGCGCTACTGAAAGATCCCATTGTCAGCGCAGGAAATGAGCGGGTGCGTTTTGAAGGATTTTCCCACTGTGCCGGGGTCTATGCGCGGCTTGATATTTTGCCCGATGGCTTAAACGGAGAGTTTTTACAAAGCGGCACGACCAATGTCGATTTTAACCAGCCTATGCTCTCGGCATTAGCAGGGGTAAGCAATAGTGAAGCTGTTACCTTATCCGTCGGTCAGAAATCGGTGGGGTTACATCTGGAAAATCACCAGGTTATTGAACGCAAAGTGCCACTTCCGGTGAAATGGATCAAAGGTCTGAGTAGCGTACAGGTCTACCTTGCTCAGTCGGCAAAAGGCCACCAGTTTACTAAAGTCCAGGCGCAGCAACTGTTTCGTTCCTTACCCAAAGGACAGGTGAAAACCGATTACTATTTACAGGTGCGTGGTACGACACCACAGTTTTCGCCAGTAAAATCAGTTAATGCGATTTGTATCGGCGGGCTGCATCGTCTGCGCTTACTGGAACCCTTGTTACCTTTTGTTGATTGCTTGCAGGTTTTTGCGCAACCGGATATGCAATCCACCACCTGGCAACTGTGGTTTGGCGATTTGCGTTTTACGCTTTCGTTATCTCGTGATTGCTGGCGTGGATTTTCTGGCGAGGGAGCGACGCTGGATGCGCTAAATGAAGGGATTGACGAGAGCTGGCTGACTATTTTTGACGAACAGGCACAGGCCAACCAGACTATTAGTCCGGCATTTTTTGCTTCTGGTGGCAGTCAGTGGCTGGGAAAAACCGACACACTGGCCGCGCAACTGGCGGCAATGGGATTACTGGGTTACGACCTTACCGATAATGCCTATTTTTATCGCCAGTTGCCGTTCAAACTCTCCCGCATAATGAGTCTGAATCCCCGTCTGAAAGGGGCTGAGAAATTACTGCAAGAGAACAAAGTTGAAATTATTAGCCAGCAGCCAGCCAGAACAGAGGCGCGAGTTGAAGGGAGTGGAGTACGGCATACCGTCATTCTCGATGCAAATGGTGAACGCTGTACCTGCGAATGGTTCAGTAAATATCAGGGCGAAAGGGGGCCATGCAAACATGTTCTGGCGGTGAAGAAACTGCTAAGGCAATAGGTGCGTGATATACTCCCTCCAGACTCATCGCCTGGAAAAAGACAAATGGAACAAGCGCATACCCAGCTGATTGCCCAACTGAACGAACGTATTTTAGCGGCGGATAACACGCCGCTTTATATTAAGTTTGCCGAAACGGTGAAAAATGCCGTGCGCAGCGGGGTGCTGGAACATGGCAATATTTTACCCGGCGAGCGCGATTTAAGTCAGTTAACCGGCGTTTCGCGTATTACGGTGCGCAAGGCGATGCAGGCGCTGGAAGAAGAGGGCGTGGTGACGCGTTCGCGCGGCTACGGCACGCAGATCAATAACATCTTTGAATACTCGTTAAAAGAAGCGCGAGGATTTTCTCAGCAGGTGGTGTTGCGCGGGAAAAAGCCCGATACGCTATGGGTTAACAAGCGCGTCGTGAAATGTCCCGAAGAAGTCGCGCAGCAGCTGGCGGTCGAAGCAGGAAGTGATGTCTTTTTGCTTAAGCGTATTCGCTATGTTGATGAAGAAGCGGTCTCTATTGAGGAATCGTGGGTTCCTGCGCATTTAATTCATGATGTTGATGCCATCGGAATTTCTCTTTATGACTACTTCCGCAGCCAGCACATTTACCCACAACGTACGCGTTCCCGCGTTAGCGCCCGGATGCCGGATGCCGAGTTTCAGTCACATATTCAATTAGATAGTAAAATACCGGTGCTGGTGATCAAGCAAGTGGCGCTTGACCAACAGCAACGGCCTATTGAGTACAGCATCAGCCACTGTCGCAGCGACCTATACGTTTTTGTGTGCGAGGAGTAGTTCCTTGCGCGTTGGCGCACAATCACCGCCGCGATGCCCGACAACCCACGACGCCACTGCATTGCCCAGTAATACGGCATCCGGCAGTGGCAGACCAGAGGCCAGCCCGGCAAGTACGCCACCGGCATGACTGTCGCCCGCCCCAATGGTGTCTACAACTTGCGTTGGAAATGCCGGAATGCAGCCAGAAGCGTCGTTGCTGAAATACCATGCGCCTTCTTTATCGAGACGAACGATCAACGGCGCGGCAAATTTCTCCTGCCATTGCTTGCCAAGTGTTGTTATCTCTGCGGATAAAGCAAAACGTTCGGCGGCAATCTCAGCCTCCTGACGATTGAGTGACACTAAAGGTCGACAGGCCATGATCCGCGCCAGTAATGCGTCCGGGATATCGCCAATACGTGGGCCAAAATCGATGAACGGCGTCACGTCTTGCAGACTCTCCAGCCATTCCACTAACAATTCACCGCAGAGCGAGGCCAGTTGATAACCGGAAAAATAGAGCAGGCTGCCAGGCGCAACGGCTAATCGCGCCAGCCATTCGCGATTCCACTGATTTTCCACACCACTGAACGACATAAACGTGCGTTCACCATCAGGCTCAACCAGCGCCAGACACCAGCCGTTATCGCCTTCGGCGTTATCGATGAGGCTGATTAATCCCTCTTTCGTCATCCGGTTGCGAATAATCTCCGCCCACACACCCTGGCCGAGCGGCAGGGCATTGCCCGCTTCGATGCCGAGGCGCTTTAACGCCACGGCAATATTCAGTGCGCAGCCACCAACGTTAACGCTCTGCTGTTTCAGTTCGATATCGCACCCGCGCCAGGGCAGGGCGTAGGCGTCGGCGATCACATCAATGACCGCCGCGCCAATCACCATAACCGGCTGACGCGTAGTTAATTCAGGCAGCAGCGTGTGTAATCGAGCGCCGCTCATACCGCCTCCCGTTGTTGACGATATTTCGCCAGCGCCGTGGCATAGCGGTTGAAATCAAGCCGATTTACCGCATCCAGTTCCGCCTTTAACGCAGGATCGATAGCGTTAACGCCATGCAACGCGCCACAAATAGCCGTCGCCATGGCGCCGATGGTGTCAGTGTCACCGCCAAGATTGGCGCACAGGACGGCGCAACGGTTCGGATCGGTTTGTGCCAGCTCAACCAGCGCAATGGCGCACGGCACGGACTCAATGGTGCTGGTGCCTGCGCCAACAACCTGATAAAGCTGTTCGCTGGCGGATTCGGTGCCGTCGGCATTGCGCACTATTTTAAGCGCAATCTCCAGACGTGCCGCCAGTGAGGCGCTGAAGGTAGTGATGCGTTTTTGTTGAGCATGTCGCGCAATTGAGGGCAGTGAATCAACAATCGCTGACCAGCTTTCTCCGTCAATGGCACGAGAAATCGCCCATGCGATGACTACCGCCCCCGCAATCGCCAGATCGGATTTATGGGTCGGGCTGGAGGCCAGCGCCACATCATCAATAAAAGAGTCAATATCGCGCGCCGGAAGTAAACAACCTAATGGCGAGACGCGCATTGCCGCGCCGTTGGTCACGCCATTGTTTTCCAGTTCAGCAACAGGTTTACCGTCGCGAATGGCGTTGAGAGCAATCTTCGAGGTCGGACCTAGTACGTTTTTGTTAAAGGCGTCGAAACGTAGCGCCCAGTCGAGAATATTACGCCCAATCAGATCCGGGTCGATCTCGCCTTCACGTTCCAATAGCGCATCTGCCAGACACAGCGCCATCGAGGTATCGTCGGTAAATTCGGCGCGGTTAAAATAACAGGCCGCGTTATTCTCCTTTGGGCCAGGCAAAAAACGGTCAATCCAGCCAAAGTGTGCTTTGACGCGGGAGCGCGGCCAAAGCTCGGACGGCATACCCATCGCATCCCCTAACGCCTGCCCGTAAAGAGCACCGAGAATACGTTCTGTTTTCATTTAACTTCCCCTTGTGTCAACGCAATATCGCGATCATCGACCTTGATAGCCGTAATTTCGTTGTCGGATTCGCGGAAAAAAATCATGAACAGCACGGCGATAATGGCAATCATCACCGCACCGAAAGTCCACATCCCGGCCCAGTTGAAGGTCAGCCCGTTTACCGGTTCCTGATAAGCAAACATCTTCTCCATCATCACGCCACCAAGACGATAGCCGAGCAAACTGCCGAAGCCCTGGCAGCAGAGCGTGATCAGTCCCTGCGCGGCGGTACGCATATGCACGGGGGCTTTTTTATCGACATAGATGTAAGCGGTAACGTAGTAAAAATCGTAACTTACACCATGCAGCAAAATACCGAGGAACAGTAATGCGTAGGTGAAATATTCATCCGCACTGCCGTAAATAAAGAAGCCATAACGGATCGCGGCGGTGACCAGACCAAGTAATAATACCTTTTTGATACCAAAGCGTTTGGTGAAAAACGGCAATGCCAGCATAAAGAAGATTTCAGAGAACTGGCCGAGCGTCATCCAGCCGGTGGCATTTTTCATGCCGACTTCAGTCAGATAACCGTTGGCAAAGATGTAATAGAACGCCAGAGGCATCGCAAACAGGAATGAACAGAAGAAAAAGACGAGGAAGTTTTTATCGCGCAGCAGGATCAGCGCATCCAGGCCGAGCATGACTTTAATGTCCATTTTGCCGGTGCTTTTTGGCGGCGTGTCTGGCAGGAACAAGGCAAACGCACCGAGCAATGCGGAGCTTCCGGCGGTAATTAACAGTGGAATATTGGTTGGTGAGATATCGTCATATCCCAGCATCTGAGGCAGGAATCCGCAGACCAGGCCAGAGGCAATCCAGCCGATAGTCCCCAGTACACGAATGCGCGGAAAATCGCGCTCCACATCCGGGACGTTAGCAAACGCGATGCTGTTAGTCAGCGCAATGGTCGGCATATAGGTCAGTGAGTAGGCCAGCAGTAACGGGAAGAACCCGGCAAAAGTAGTCTGTTGCGCAGCGAAATACATCAGCACCGCACCAGCGAACATCAATACCGCCAGCACTTTCTGCGCTGAGAAAAAGCGGTCAGTGATGGAGCCAACCAGAATCGGCGACAGGATCGCCGCAATGGCGGTACAGGCATACGACCAGCCAATTTCTCCGGCACTAAAACCGCTTTTACTTAGCCACAACCACAATGGCACAAACCACGCGCCCCAGATAAACCATTCAACAAACATCATGAACGACAGCTTTGCTGTTGTTTTCATCTTTTAATTCCTTCATGACAGGTAATGTAAGGTACGCGCTGACAATACCACTTAATAATACCTTTTAAATACCTTTGCGGTGAAAGCTTGACCGCTGTAACACTTTTTCTGATGAATCGTGCCAACAGAAAACGCTGAAAAAACACCCAAAAGATGGAAAAACCAGCCCGTAACGACCAGGATTATGATTGCCCGCAAAAGGTGGGCCAGGACAATCCATAGCCGATATCCAATCGGAATTTACGGGAGCATAGTAATGACAGATATTGCGCAGTTGCTTGGCAAAGACGCCGACAACCTTTTACAGCACCGTTGTATGACTATTCCTTCTGACCAGCTTTATCTCCCCGGACATGATTACGTAGACCGCGTGATGATCGACAATAATCGCCCGCCAGCAGTGTTACGTAATATGCAGACGCTTTACAACACCGGGCGTCTGGCCGGCACAGGATACCTTTCTATTCTGCCGGTTGACCAGGGCGTTGAGCATTCTGCCGGGGCTTCATTTGCAGCTAACCCGCTCTACTTTGACCCGAAAAACATTGTGGAACTGGCGATCGAAGCGGGCTGCAACTGTGTGGCGTCAACTTACGGCGTGCTGGCATCGGTATCGCGGCGCTACGCGCACCGCATTCCATTCCTCGTCAAACTCAATCACAACGAGACGCTAAGTTACCCGAACACCTACGATCAAACGCTGTATGCCAGCGTGGAGCAGGCGTTCAACATGGGCGCGGTGGCGGTTGGTGCGACTATCTATTTTGGCTCGGAAGAGTCACGTCGTCAGATTGAAGAAATTTCTGCGGCCTTTGAACGCGCGCATGAGCTGGGCATGGTGACTGTGCTGTGGGCCTATTTGCGTAACTCAGCCTTTAAGAAAGATGGCGTTGATTACCATGTTTCCGCTGACCTGACCGGCCAGGCGAACCATCTGGCGGCGACCATCGGCGCAGATATCGTCAAACAAAAAATGGCGGAGAATAATGGCGGCTATAAAGCGATTAATTACGGTTATACCGATGATCGTGTGTACAGCAAGCTGACCAGCGAAAACCCGATTGATCTGGTGCGATACCAGTTAGCCAACTGTTATATGGGGCGCGCAGGGCTGATTAACTCCGGTGGCGCAGCAGGCGGTGAAACTGATCTTAGTGATGCGGTGCGTACTGCGGTAATTAATAAACGCGCAGGCGGTATGGGGCTGATTCTGGGGCGGAAAGCATTTAAGAAATCAATGGCTGATGGCGTGAAATTGATTAACGCTGTGCAGGACGTTTATCTCGACAACAAAGTCACTATTGCCTGATACGCTTCGTACGAACGGCACTACCTCGTAGGACGGATAAGGCGTTCACACCGCATCCGGCAACCTATGCCTGATGCGACGCTGAAGCGTCTTATCATGCCTACACAGCGCTGCCACGTATGCCGGATAAGGCGTTTGCGTTGCATCCGGCATAAAAACACGCGCACTTCGTTACGGCTTCCCCCGGGAGGCCGTTTTTTTTTCCTGTCATTCTGATTAATTTTCATATTGTCGTTTTTGTGATCGTTATCTCGACATTTGAAAACAAATAATTTCATTATATTTTGATATCGAAAACAAACGACAGGATGTGAAAATGTACGTGGTATCGACAAAGCAAATGCTGAACAACGCGCAGCGCGGCGGTTATGCGGTTCCGGCATTCAATATTCACAATCTCGAAACGATGCACGTGGTGGTGGAAACCGCTGCCAGCATGCATGCGCCGGTCATCATCGCCGGAACGCCCGGCACATTTACTCATGCCGGTACAGAAAATCTGATGGCGCTGGTCAGCGCGATGGCGAAGCACTATCACCATCCACTGGCGATTCATCTCGACCATCACACGAAATTTGACGATATCGCTCAGAAGGTTCGTTCTGGCGTGCGCTCAGTCATGATTGACGCCTCGCATTTGCCTTTTGCGCAAAATATTTCACGGGTCAAAGAGGTGGTGGATTTTTGCCATCGCTTTGATGTCAGCGTCGAAGCGGAGCTGGGGCAACTTGGCGGCCAGGAAGATGATGTGCAAGTCAATGAAGCAGATGCGTTGTACACCAACCCCGTTCAGGCGCGTGAATTTGCCGAGGCAACCGGGATTGATTCCCTGGCGGTCGCCATCGGCACGGCTCACGGTATGTATGCCAGCGCACCGGCGCTTGATTTTTCTCGACTGGAGAACATTCGCCAGTGGGTGAACTTACCGCTGGTGCTGCATGGTGCGTCAGGATTATCGACTAAGGATATTCAGCAAACCATCAAACTGGGGATATGCAAAATCAACGTTGCAACGGAGCTGAAAAATGCATTCTCGCAGGCGTTAAAAAATTACCTGTCCGAGCACCCCGAAGCGACCGATCCCCGGGATTATTTGCAGTCGGCTAAATCCGCAATGCGCGATGTGGTGAGCAAAGTGATTGCTGATTGTTGCTGCGAGGGCAGGGCATAACGCACCTGCCATTTAACAAGGAAAAAACATGAAAACGTTAATTGCCCGGCATAAAGCTGGTGAACATATCGGCATATGTTCAGTCTGTTCTGCCCATCCGTTGGTTATCGAAGCGGCGCTGGCATTCGATCACAACAGCACGCGCAAAGTGCTGATTGAAGCAACGTCAAACCAGGTCAATCAATTTGGCGGTTATACCGGAATGACACCGGCGGACTTTCGCGAATTTGTGTTTGCAATTGCCGATAAAGTCGGATTTGCTCGTGAGCGTATCATTCTCGGCGGCGACCATCTGGGACCGAACTGCTGGCAGCAAGAAAATGCGGATACGGCGATGGAAAAATCCGTCGAGCTGGTAAAAGCATATGTTCGAGCGGGGTTCAGTAAAATTCACCTTGATGCGTCAATGTCATGTGCGGGGGATCCAATACCATTAGCGCCAGAAACGGTTGCTGAACGTGCTGCCGTGCTTTGCCACGCAGCGGAGAGTGTGGCGACAGATTGCCAGCGTGAGCAACTGAGCTATGTCATTGGCACCGAAGTTCCGGTTCCGGGCGGTGAGGCCAGCGCCATTCAGTCAGTACACATTACCCGGGTTGAAGATGCCGCCAATACTTTACGTACGCATCAAAAGGCCTTTATTGCTCGTGGGCTGGCAGAGGCGTTAACACGCGTGATTGCCATCGTGGTACAGCCGGGTGTGGAATTTGATCACAGCAATATTATCCATTATCAGCCGCAAGAAGCGCAGGCGCTGGCGCAATGGATAGAAAACACCCGAATGGTTTATGAAGCACATTCTACCGATTACCAGACCCGGGCGGCTTATTGGGAATTAGTCCGCGATCACTTTGCAATTTTGAAAGTAGGGCCAGCATTAACCTTTGCTCTACGTGAGGCGATATTTGCGTTGGCACAAATTGAGCAGGAAATTATCGCCCCCGAAAATCGCAGCGGTTGCCTGGCGGTAATTGAAGAAGTGATGCTCGACGAACCGCAGTACTGGAAGAAATATTATCGCCCGGGTTTTAACGATTCATTACTGGATATTCGTTACAGCCTGTCGGATCGTATTCGTTATTACTGGCCGCATAGTCGGATTAAAAATAGCGTTGAAACGATGATGGCGAATCTGGAAGACGTGGACATCCCACTGGGCATGATTAGTCAGTATCTACCCAAACAATTTGAACGCATACAGTCCGGGGAATTATCGGCAATACCGTATCAGTTGATTATGGATAAAATTTATGATGTTTTGCGTGCCTATCGCTACGGCTGTGCGGAATAAGGACGGTATATGACTAACCTGTTTGTTCGTAGCGGAATTTCTTTTGTCGATCGTAGCGAAGTTTTAACTCATATCGGTAATGAGATGATCGCGAAAGGTGTGGTTCATGAAACCTGGCCACAGGCATTAATTGCCAGAGAAGCAGAATTCCCCACGGGGATAATGCTTGAACAGCACGCCATTGCAATACCGCATTGTGAGGCGATTCATGCTAAGTCGTCAGCCATTTATCTGTTAAGACCGGCGAATAAAATAAAGTTTCAGCAAGCTGATGATGATAACGACGTGGCGGTGTCGTTGATTATCGCGCTGATTGTCGAAAATCCGCAGCAGCAACTGAAGCTTTTGCGGTGCTTATTTGGCAAGTTGCAGCAACCAGATATCGTTGAAACGCTAATCACCATTTCTGAATCGCAATTAAAGGAATATTTCACACAGCATATTTTAGATTCCGAATAACCAAAAACATCTGTACCAATAAAAAGGATTGATTATGAAACGCAAGGTAATTGTCGCTTGCGGAGGCGCGGTTGCGACCTCTACGATGGCGGCGGAAGAAATTAAAGAGTTGTGTCAGAGTCATAATATTCCTGTTGAATTAATCCAGTGTCGGGTTAATGAAATAGAGACCTATATGGATGGCGTGCATTTGATATGTACTACCGCCAAAGTTGACCGCAGTTTTGGCGATATTCCGTTAGTTCACGGCATGCCTTTTGTTTCTGGTGTCGGTATCGAAGCATTACAAAATAAAATTCTGACTATCTTACAGGGGTGACCTATGTTTTCAGAAGTCATGCGTTATATTCTCGACCTCGGCCCTACGGTCATGTTGCCGATTGTCATCATTATTTTTTCTAAGATATTAGGCATGAAGGCAGGCGATTGCTTTAAAGCGGGTCTGCATATCGGGATTGGCTTTGTTGGCATTGGCCTTGTGATTGGCTTAATGCTGGATTCCATTGGCCCGGCGGCGAAAGCGATGGCGGAAAATTTCGACCTGAATCTGCATGTGGTCGATGTCGGCTGGCCGGGCTCTTCACCCATGACCTGGGCGTCGCAAATTGCGCTGGTGGCGATTCCGATTGCGATTCTGGTTAACGTGGCGATGCTACTGACCCGTATGACGCGGGTAGTAAATGTTGATATATGGAATATCTGGCATATGACCTTCACCGGCGCATTGCTGCATCTGGCAACCGGTTCATGGATGATAGGGATGGCGGGTGTGGTAATTCACGCGGCGTTTGTTTATAAGCTCGGCGACTGGTTTGCCCGCGATACCCGAAATTTCTTTGAGCTGGAAGGCATTGCTATTCCGCACGGTACGTCGGCGTATCTGGGGCCAATTGCGGTGCTGGTGGATGCTATCATCGAGAAAATCCCAGGCGTTAACCGTATTAAATTTAGCGCCGACGATATTCAGCGCAAATTTGGCCCATTTGGCGAACCTGTCACCGTGGGCTTTGTGATGGGGCTGATTATCGGCATCCTCGCGGGTTACGATGTCAAAGGTGTATTACAGCTGGCGGTAAAAACGGCGGCAGTTATGCTGCTGATGCCACGGGTGATTAAACCCATCATGGATGGTTTAACGCCCATCGCTAAGCAGGCCCGTAGTCGTTTACAGGCGAAGTTCGGCGGTCAGGAGTTCCTGATTGGCCTTGATCCGGCGTTGCTGCTGGGGCATACGGCGGTGGTATCGGCAAGCCTGATTTTTATCCCGCTCACCATTTTAATTGCTGTTTGTGTTCCGGGTAATCAGGTACTGCCGTTTGGCGACCTTGCCACCATCGGCTTCTTTGTTGCGATGGCAGTTGCCGTGCATCGTGGAAATCTGTTCCGCACCTTAATCTCGGGTGTCATCATTATGAGCATCACCCTGTGGATCGCGACGCAAACTATTGGTTTGCACACCCAACTGGCGGCTAATGCTGGGGCGTTAAAAGCCGGGGGCATGGTGGCTTCAATGGATCAGGGCGGTTCTCCCATTACCTGGTTACTGATTCAGGTTTTCTCCCCGCAAAATATTCCCGGTTTCATTATTATCGGTGCCATTTATCTTACCGGTATTTTCATGACCTGGCGTAGAGCGCGCGGCTTTATTAAACAAGAGAAAGCCGTTCTCGCAGAATAATTTTTACCTGAGGGGGAGTTTATCCCCCTTAATAATCAGGAGTTTTTATGAAATCAGTGGTGAATGATACTGATGGTATCGTACGCGTTGCCCAACGAGTCATTCCTGAAATTAAACATCAGGATGAGGTGCGGGTAAAAATTGCCAGCTCGGGATTATGTGGTTCCGATTTACCCAGAATTTTTAAAAATGGTGCACATTATTATCCAATAACGTTAGGCCATGAATTTAGCGGCTATATTGATGCTGTGGGATCCGATGTTGATGATTTACATCCTGGCGATGTGGTTGCCTGTGTGTCGTTATTACCCTGTTTTACTTGTCCAGAGTGTCTGAAAGGGTTTTATTCCCAGTGCGCAAAATATGATTTTATTGGCTCACGGCGTGATGGTGGGTTTGCCGAATATATTGTCGTTAAGCGGAAAAATGTCTTTGCTCTACCTGCGCATATGCCTATTGAGGATGGGGCTTTTATTGAACCGATTACCGTTGGCCTGCATGCTTTCCATTTAGCGCAAGGTTGTGAGAATAAAAACGTTATTATTATTGGTGCCGGAACCATTGGCCTGCTGGCCATTCAGTGCGCTGTCGCGCTGGGAGCAAAGAGTGTGACGGCTATCGACATTAGCTCAGAAAAACTGGCACTGGCAAAATCTTTCGGTGCGATGCAAACATTTAACAGCCTTGAAATGAGCGCGCCGCAAATGCAGGGCGTTTTACGCGAGCTGCGCTTTAATCAGCTTATCCTCGAGACGGCTGGCGTCCCGCAAACCGTCGAACTGGCGGTAGAGATTGCCGGGCCT
Organism: Escherichia sp. 94.0001; assembly: GCF_013369155.2. Taxonomy (NCBI): domain Bacteria; kingdom Pseudomonadati; phylum Pseudomonadota; class Gammaproteobacteria; order Enterobacterales; family Enterobacteriaceae; genus Escherichia; species Escherichia sp. 94.0001. The sequence continues at coordinate 16,572 of NZ_JABWMS020000043.1, forward strand.
CATGCCCAGCTGGCGCTGGTGGGCACGTTGCATCAGGATCTGCATTTAACATCGACAACGTTTGGCAAAATATTACGTAAAGAGCTGACGGTTATCGGCAGTTGGATGAACTACTCCAGCCCTTGGCCGGGGCAGGAGTGGGAAACGGCGAGCCGGTTGCTGACAGAACGTAAGTTAAGTCTGGAGCCATTAATCGCTCACCGTGGAAGCTTTGAAAGCTTCGCCCAGGCGGTGCGTGACATCGCTCGTAATGCTATGCCGGGCAAAGTGTTGCTTATTCCCTGAAACCGCGGGCCAGCGTGATGCTGGCCCGGTATTGTGCAAAACAGATCATTCACCAATGGTCCCCCTTCGTTTACACTAGCCACAATTGAATATGGGTAAATGACGATGAATTCATTCGAGCGAAGGAATAAGATCATCCAATTAGTGAATGAACAGGGAACCGTGCTTGTTCAGGATCTGGCGGGAGTATTTGCTGCCTCGGAAGCGACAATCCGTGCCGATTTGCGCTTTCTCGAACAAAAAGGCGTGGTTACGCGCTTTCATGGCGGTGCGGCGAAAATAATGTCCGGTAATAGTGAAACCGAGACCCAGGAAGTCGGGTTTAAAGAGCGATTTCAGCTCGCCAGCGCGCCGAAAAACAGAATAGCGCAGGCGGCAGTCAAAATGATCCACGAAGGGATGACCGTTATTCTCGACAGCGGAAGTACGACAATGCTTATCGCCGAAGGTTTAATGACCGCCAAAAATATCACGGTGATTACCAACAGTCTCCCGGCGGCGTTTGCCCTTTCCGAAAATAAAGACATTACTCTGGTCGTCTGTGGTGGCACGGTCCGCCATAAAACGCGCTCGATGCATGGCTCCATTGCCGAGCGTTCATTGCAGGATATTAATGCCGATTTAATGTTTGTCGGTGCTGATGGTATTGATGCGGTTAATGGTATTACGACCTTTAATGAAGGTTATTCGATTAGCGGTGCGATGGTCACAGCCGCTAATAAAGTGATTGCCGTTCTCGATTCATCGAAATTTAACCGTCGCGGTTTTAATCAGGTACTGCCAATCGAAAAAATTGACATTATTATTACTGATGATGCCGTGTCAGAGGTGGATAAACTGGCATTGCAGAAAACACGGGTGAAATTAATTACGGTGTAGCATTGTTCTTTATGCCGGATAAGGTGTGTACACCGAATCCGGCAACACTGATACTCCCTGAATTAAGAAAGGGAAATTTGATTAACGCAATAATGGACAATCCGGTGGTAATCGACAGCGCAATGCTGCCGGAAGTATTTCAATATGGAAGTTTTGTCCACTCAACGGTTCGCCATCAAGATTAAAGGTAATTTCGTGTGGCGCTTGTATATCGAACCACGCCGAAGCACCTTCGATAATATTCGGGTTATCTTCGTCAGATTTTAAGGTTGATACGAGAGCCGGAAGAATTTCATCGCCGGTGAAAATGCGTAGTTGCAGCAAGCCGTCGTTAATTAATGCGTTCGGGCACAATTGCTGACCGCCACCTGCCTGACGGCCGTTACCAATACCAATGACTAGTGCGTCACCTTGCCAGTGAAAGTTTTCACCGCGGATTTCACAACGGTCCGGTTGCAGTGTATCCATGCGCATTAAGCCGTGAATGATGTAAGAGACGCCACCCAGCGCTGCTTTTAATTTTTCCGGCGTTTCTGTGGTAATACGTGTCCCAAACCCACCCGTTGCCATATTAATAAAACAGGTTTGTTTGTTGACCTGCGCCATATCAATCGCAATAGCGTCACCAGCAATTGCTAGTTTCAGCGCCTTATCCAGTGCCTCAGGTATACCCACGCTGGTCGCGAAATCGTTCGCTGTACCTAGTGGCAAAATCCCCAGCGCGGGTATGTCATCGCCCTCACACTGAATCAGCGCCGAGGAAACTTCATTAATAGTGCCATCGCCGCCACCGGCAATTACCGTTGCGACGCCCAGCTTCCGGGCCTCTTCTACAAATCGGGCGGCATCGCCTTTCTCCCAGGTGACCCGCACATGGATCGTCATTCCTTCCTCGCGCAACAGCATAATTGCTTCGCGCAAGGGTTGATTGTCAGTACTTTTGCCGTTAAGAATCAGTAAGCTGGCGGGAAATTCTGCCATAATCGTATGCCTTTATGATTGGTCTGTAGATAGTGTAGAGCAGAAAAGAAAAGGCGGAGTCAGAACAGGATGAAAATCGGAGGATAAAAAATCAGTTCAAGGATGGGGAATTCAGTGGTTACCAGTAAGGGGGGCAACGGTACACTCGGTTTTTATCGGCATAAATGATCACTCAAAGCACTTAAGCATTATTTTACTGTGGATTCAGCGTGGCAGCGAACATTAACGGTAGTCAGGGACAAACTTCAAAAGAGCCTATGCATCATATTCAACAAAGCAATGGCATCCTCAATGTACGATTCCAATTATATTAAATAATTCCTATGAGGTTATCTGTGATAGGCCTCCATGTCTGTATTTCCTACTTATGTAGGAAATTCTGCACAAAACATTTATTATAATCCTATTCAATAATGACAATGATGTCATTATTATATTTCAACACTAGAGAGTGTCGTTGGTGTTTAATGGGGGAAGGTGAGATGAAAAAGACAGCTGCTATATCATTAATTAGTGTTTTTCTTATGTCTGGTTGTGCTGTGCATAATGATGAGACAAGTATCGGTAAATTCGGTCTTGCCTATAAAAGTAATATCCAGCGTAAACTCGATAACCAATACTACACTGAAGCCGAAGCATCTTTAGCCAGGGGCAGAATATCTGGTGCGGAAAATATAGTGAAAAATGATGCAGCTAATTTCTGTGTTACTCAGGGCAAAAAAATGCAGATAGTTAACCTGAAGACTGAAGGGGCAGGATTACATGGCGTCGCGCGTCTGACATTCAAATGTGGAGAGTGAGAATAGATTCAAGACTACCATGGACACATCCATTTTTATCTCTGATAAGGTATTCTTCAACACCATTATTGAATGTGAGTAATAATGACAAGCAGATAGATGAAACTACAGCAGAATTTTTATTTTATGCGGCTATCAGAAAATGATGGCATAAATATTCCTATGCTTTAGCTTCATTTTTTGTAAGCGTCAAACATGCGCGTTCTGGCTGTGCGTAGCCGGACCCTGTGCGAGCACGATGCCGTTAAGTGAAAGGCATCGTGCTATGATGGGGAATTCTATCGATATGGTCAATGGAAGGAGGTAACCAGGTATGAATCCTTCCTTCTGTTTCATTGAATTACGCATAAAAAATAAGCCCGTGTAAGGGAGATTACACAGGCTAAGGAGGTGGTTCCTGGTACAGCTAGCATTTTATGGGTTATGTTTTTCAGCGAAACGGATGATAACCTTAATAAATGCAGCTGTATGTGATCGGTTTCTAAGAATTTTCCATCCGGGAAAAATAATCGAAATTAATCACTTACCGTGGGGGTTACGCGTGGTTTCCCCGGAGAAATTACGCATCAGCAGCGCATAATTCAGTTCGAGATCCTGCGGTACCGGGATCCACACAGTATAACCATCGCCTGGTGCGACCGGCATAGCTTCACCTTTGGCGTTTTCCATATGCTCAAGGGTAAAGTTAATGTTGCCTTGCGGCGTCATCAGCTCAAGGCTGTCGCCAACGGAGAATTTATTTTTCACCGCTACCGCCGCGAGGTCCCCCTTGCGCTCACCGGTAAACTCACCAACAAACTGCTGGCGGTCAGAAACCGAATAACCGTATTCGTAGTTCTGATAATCGTCGTGAGTATGACGACGCAGGAAACCTTCGGTATAGCCACGATGCGCCAGACCTTCCAGAGTTTCCAGCAGGCTGGTATCGAACGGTTTGCCCGCAGCGGCATCATCGATAGCTTTACGATAAACCTGTGCGGTGCGTGCGCAATAGTAGAAAGATTTGGTACGGCCTTCGATTTTCAGCGAATGCACGCCCATTTTGGTCAGGCGTTCTACATGGGCGATGGCGCGCAGATCTTTCGAGTTCATGATGTAAGTGCCGTGCTCATCTTCAAACGCGGTCATATACTCGCCCGGACGCTGGGCTTCTTCGATCATAAACACTTTGTCGGTTGGCGCGCCGATACCCAGCGTCGGCTCAACATTTTGCACCGGAATCGGCTCGTACTTGTGTACGATGTTGCCAACGTCATCTTCTTTCCCTTCCTGGACGTTGTACTCCCAGCGGCAGGCGTTGGTGCAGGTGCCCTGGTTCGGGTCGCGCTTGTTGATATAGCCAGAGAGCAGGCAGCGACCGGAGTAGGCCATGCACAGCGCGCCGTGAACGAAGATCTCTACCTCCATATCCGGCACCTGATTGCGGATCTCTTCAATCTCTTCCAGCGACAGCTCGCGAGAGAGGATCACGCGGGTCAGGCCCATTTGCTGCCAGAATTTCACCGTCGCCCAGTTCACGGCGTTAGCCTGTACCGAGAGATGGATCGGCATTTCAGGGAAGTGCTCACGCACCAGCATAATCAGCCCTGGATCGGACATAATCAGCGCATCCGGCCCCATTTCAACCACCGGTTTCAGGTCACGGATAAAGGTTTTCAGCTTGGCATTGTGCGGTGCAATGTTGACCACGACATAAAACTTTTTCCCCAACGCATGGGCTTCGTTAATGCCGAGCTGGAGATTTTCGTGGTTGAATTCGTTGTTGCGCACACGCAGGGAGTAACGCGGCTGGCCCGCATAAACAGCATCTGCGCCATAAGCGAAAGCGTAACGCATATTTTTCAGCGTTCCCGCCGGGGAAAGGAGTTCCGGTTTAAACATAATTCTCTCGTTCTGATGACAGGTCAGATCCGCTTCACCTGATGAAGCGGTTAGGGGAGTGCCCCCACTTTAAGGGCGGGCATTGTAGCGCAATCGGTGGGGTTGACTCCAGTGACAATGTTAAGGGAAAGACTGAGCGCATTTATTTCGTTTTGATTCCGATAGTCGTCAGGTTCAATTGTTATCAGTTGACCTTAATTTGGTGTTAAAGAAAGGGAATATAACCCCATAACTTGTTGTGAAGTTCCGGATTGCAGGTAAAAAGCGCCTGAAGTTGCTGACGCTGAGGAGCATTTGGTTGAATGCCCGAAAGATTGAAATTGCGTTGCCATATCGCGAGCTGTTTACCTGCAAATTCTTCAGTTAGCTTGTGTTGCGATTGCAGAAGAAGAATTAAACAGGCCCATTTGTTCAAGTTATGATACAGCCGACAATATGCGCAAGCATGTTTAACTGACGGTGCGTTTTCCAGCAACTGACGTATTTCCTCGAACGTGAGCGGAACTCGACACCATACACAGATGTTAACCATAAATCGAAGCCCGGAGGCGTCCGGGTTAGCCAGTGTGGTCAGAATAATCCCTTTGACACCACCATCAGGATTGGCTTTCGCAAGAATATACATAGCGGCTAATCGCAGTGGGAATACATCCTGTGATAATCCCCATTCTGCCAGTTTTAAAATATTGGCATCATGAATGGAGTCCAGCCCGTATAAAGCTGCCCGGCGCTGTGAGGGAGTATATTCAGTCGAGGTGACAACATGACGCCAGAATTGCACAACATCCATGACGTCATTAAGCATGTTTTTAGCGCGTAGACGGATCAACATATTGTTATCCAGCAGTAATGCGCTGTACAACGCCGGAGGAATTTCTATAGCTCGGTCAGTAAGGCTAAACAACGTTGCTTGTCGAATACGCGGCCAGCGGTCTTTTAACAGACGAGTTAATACCGCTTCGCTTAACGGTAATTGTTGACGCAGCCAGTGGGTGACCGCCAGCATTCGTAAACCTTCGTCGGGCTGCTTGAGTATTAAAAGCAGCGAAGATTCATCATTAAAGTAGCCATATTCAATCAGCGTTTGTAATACTGCGCGGGAGAGTTTTTTATCAGGGCAAGTAAGCCAACACGTTAATTGTGGACGGCTATTTTCTGTCAATAAAAATCTAAGTATCTCGTCTACAAATGCACGGTGATCGTAACGCTGGCATTGGAGAAGGTTACGTATCAAGGGAAGATTAACGGCAAATGCCGCTGCATTCTTATCCTTCTTTAAATGACGTAACGCTATGGTTGCAGCAAGGCGAACCTCTTTTACCCAGTCATTAGCTGCAAGTAATAATTCTTCTATAGCTGCAACATCCTCTTTTTGTCCCAGACATTGCACGGCCTTTTCTCGTATATATCCATTGTGGTGATGGGTAAGCTGGCAAAGAACCAGAGTATCGTTGAGATCACAATCATGCGCTATATAATTGCCTGGATCGGCTATCATCGACTGGAGTTGTTGCTGGATAAGAAATAATTCACAGTCAACAGAATTATTCATTTCGACGTTAAACAAAACCCTGCGTGTAAATAATGTACGCAATCCTTTGAGCATAATTTTCCTTATCAGTTATGAGGAGAAAACTCATTTCATGATTAATAATTTCCTGAGGGATAGTAACTCTGTGATGAGAGAAAATAAAGCCGGACGCCAACAACCTACGCCCGGCATCGTAATTACGTATTGTCTTTCACCGTCTGGCTTGTGCCATTGGCTTTAACGGAGGCAATTCCGGTTTCACGAGATTGCGCGGTGGCGTACATCTGGCTGGAGCCGATAATTTGATGATTGGCGGCTTTCAGATTGAAATAGAATTTGCCGTTGCTTGCTGTTTTTTTCTCATAGCGTTCTTCTTGTGGGCTGTTGCTACGCACTGACGCGATGCCCTTTTCCGCAGAGGCTTTTGAGGTATACAGCTCGCTGGTGAGGATAGTCTCACCATTGCCCGCTTTTAGCACAAACCGGAATTGATTATCACTGCTCCTACTGAGTTCAAACCAACCAGCCATAATGACTCCTTGATTGAAATTGCGTATCGAAAACAGCATCTAAAAGGACTGTTTGCCGATTAAAGTATGAGCGATTTTCAGGTGCTTGCCAGGGCGGAGAGATAATGTCAGATAGCCGACAATGCGCGGGATAATGCTGCCGGATGTGGCGTGAATGCCTTCTCCGGCAGGTAAAAATGTTAAACGATGCGGCAGGCGTCGGCTTCCCAGCGATAACCGACACCGTAGACGGCGCGGATAAAAGACTGCTCTTCGTCCAGTGCTTCCAGCTTGCGGCGCAGGTTTTTAATGTGGCTGTCGATGGTGCGGTCAGTTACTACGCGGTAGTCGTCATAAAGGTGGTTCAACAACTGCTCACGGGAGAATACTTTTCCCGGTTCATGAGAGAGCGTTTTCAGCAGGCGAAATTCCGCAGGCGTCAGGTCAAGCATTTTACCGCGCCATGAAGCCTGAAAACGACCTTCGTCGATAATCAACGGGCTTTCAGCATCCTGTTGCTGCAACTCACGCTGCGGTTTGCAACGGCGCAAAATGGTTTTGACGCGTGCTACCACTTCCCGTGGACTGTACGGCTTACAGATATAATCATCTGCGCCAATCTCCAGACCGAGCAGGCGGTCGATCTCTTCGATTTTTGCTGTCACCATTACGATCGGAATGTCAGAAAAACGACGAATTTCCCGACACAACGTCAGGCCATCGGTGCCAGGGAGCATCAGATCCAACAGGATCAGATCCGGTGGTGTCTGGCGCACATATGGCAGTACCTGATCGCCGTGGCTGATAAGCGTCGGCGCATAGCTCGCAGCACGCAGATAATCAATAAGCAACTGCCCCAGCTTCGGTTCATCTTCCACGATCAAAATACGTGGCGTGTTTTCGTCGATTGGTAACTCGGTCATACTTCTCTCTGTAAATCCCGTTCCAGCGGTAACTCTACTGTAATGCTTACCCCGCCAAAAGGCGAATGAGCGGCAACAATGCGACCATTATGTGCTTCAACAATGTTAAGACAAATCGCCAGTCCCAGGCCGGAACCGCCGCTGGCACGGTTGCGGGAACCTTCGGTGCGATAAAAACGCTCAAACAATTTTTGCAGTTGATCGTCACTAACGCCCGGTGCACTGTCGGCAAAGGTCAGGCGCACCGTTTTGTCATGTTGCTCGGCAGAGATATGCAGGCTGCCGCCGCTGTCGGTATAGCGCAGGCTGTTTTCCAGTAAGTTATTGAACAACTGCATTAAACGATCGCGATCGCCAAATACGGTAATGCTGTCTGGCAGGGAAAATTTCAGTTTCAGCCCGCGGCTGGCGAAACGCTCACGAAATGCGCCACCCGCGACTTCCAGTAGCGGGATCAGATCCACCGACGATTTCTGGTAGGCGAGAGCGCCTTCATCAGACATCGACAATTGATGAAGATCATCCACCAGTTTGGTCAGTGTACCGACCTCTGCCTGTAAAGAAGCCACCGTCTCCGGCGTGAATTTACGCACGCCATCCTGAATAGCTTCCAGTTCGCCGCGCAGTACCGCTAAAGGCGTGCGCAGCTCGTGGGAGATATCGGCCATAAAATCGCGGCGCATCTGTTGGTTTTTCTCCAGGGTGCTGGCGAGCTGGTTGAAGTCTTGCGCCAGTTTGCCCAATTCATCTTCACTGGTGGGCGTCACGCGAGTAGTGAAATCGCCCGCTGCCAGTTTGTGTGTACCGTCCACCAGTCGTTTGACCGGAGCCAGCAAACCGCGCGCCAGTGGGAATGTCGCCAGCGCCGCTAACAAGGTAGATAAAGCGACAATCAGCCAACTGGTTTGCCTCTGTTGTCTGTCAAAATTGATATCGGTATTGCGGGTCAGTCGTTCAACAGGGGAGGCGATCACCGCACCCACTTCCGCCCCATTGACCATAATGGGCCGCCGTGTGCCGTCTGGTGGAATCGGTGCTCGCGGGCCAACCAGCACTTTGTTGTTTTGATCAACCACCCAGAATTGCGTGCGCCAACCGTGTGGCGGCATACCGGGGCCGGGCTTATCTTCGTTGTTATCATGCTCCAGCGAACGTAGGATCTGAAATACAAAGCGATCGTTATTACGCAGGAAGCGCCAGTTCCCGTGCTGGGCGTACTGCTCACCAAGCGCATCGCCGAGCATTTGCAGCCGTTGTTCATTACCATGCTTGATGTAATCGATAAAGCCGCGCTCAAAACTGATACGTACCGCCCAGTGCATCGTGATCAATAAGACAATGCAGGTGGCGAAAATCGCCAGAAACAGTTTGCCGGTAATACCGGGTCGCCAGAATTTCATTGCGCGCTCCTTTTTCGCCGCGAAATAGCGACATTTTGATGCGTATCGTTCGGCACTCTGGCAAAGACAAACGCTGGAAGGGCGATGATAAACGCCATGCTAAGCCAGGTGTACATAAAGACGGTTTGTGTGGTGCTGCTGTCTACACTGACATGCTGTGAACCAAAAAGGCCCAGCAACAGCCCGGCGATGGTGACACCGATACTCATTGATAATTGCATAATCATCGACAGCAGGCTGTTGCCGCTGCTCGCCAGATTGTCTGGTAGATCTTTCAGCGTCAGGGTGTTCATGGAGGAGAAACGTGTCGAGTTGACCATTCCTTGTAAAAACAGGACGAACGGCAAAACGTAGTACCAGCCCAGCAGAGCGGTAGTCATAAACAGCAGGGTGACCAGCGACAGGCCCAGCGTGGTCGCCACCAGTACCCGACGGTAGCCAAAGCGATTCACCACTTGCACTACAATTCGCTTCATTCCCATGCTGCCGAGCACCATCGGGATCATCATCAGTCCGGCATGGAACGGCGAGAAACCGAGGCCAATCTGTAAGAAAACCGGTGTCATAAAGGGCAACATGCCACTGCCGATACGTCCGGCAAAGCTCCCCGCCAGGCCCAGCGAAAAGGTACGGGTGCGGAACAGTTTCAGACTGAACAGGGCGCGGTTGTTGTTTCTGGCGTGCAGCAGATAAAGCACCAGTGCCACCACGCCAATCGCTGCCAGTCCGGCAATCGCCAGCGGTGAAAGTCCCGTGCCTTTACTGCCATCCAGCGCCAGCGTTAATACCGCCATGCCGACCGCCAGCAATAAAAAACCGGAGAGATCGAAACGCCGCGTCTGCATGGTGTAGTTTGGCATTAACATCAGCGTGGCGATCGCACCGATAATCCCTACCGGTATGTTGATCAAAAAGATCCAGTGCCAGGACGCGTATTCCACCAGCAGGCCGCCGAGCGCCGGACCAAGCAGCGGACCGACTTGCCCGGGCAGCGTAACAAAGGTCATCGCCGCCATATATTGCTCGCGCGGTACAATTTTCATCACCGTCAACCTGCCGACCGGCACCATCATCGCGCCGCCAACGCCCTGTAACGCGCGTGCCAGCAACAGTTCGTTCAGCGTGCCGGAAAGCGCGCAAAACAGTGAACCGAGAGTAAACAGCACGATGGCGGTAAAGAAAATATTGCGCACGCCGACTTTGTCCGCCAGCCAGCCGCTGGCGGGCAGCATCACCGCCACGGTCAGTACATAAGAGACAATGACCATGTGCATATGCAACGGACTTTCCCCAAGGCTTTGCGCCATTGAGGGAAGGGCGGTGTTTACGATGGTGGTGTCCAGCGACTGCATAAAGAAGCCGAAAGCCACAATCCACAATTGCCAGCGGGTGCTGTCGGGAAGATCTGTCATTTACTCGGTTACCGTTTGTTTAGGTTTACGCGAAAAACGCAGCCGCAGACGGTCAAAAAAGAGATACACCACTGGCGTGGTATACAGCGTCAGGAGCTGGCTCATTACCAGACCGCCGACAATGGTGATCCCCAGGGGTTGCCGCAGCTCCGAGCCGTCACCGCCCGACAATACCAACGGCAGCGCACCAAACAGCGCCGCCAGGGTAGTCATCATAATCGGGCGAAAACGCAGCAGACAGGCCTGGAAAATAGCTTCCTGCGGCGTCAGGTTACCGTGCCGTTGGGCTTCGAGCGCAAAATCGACCATCATAATGGCGTTTTTCTTCACGATGCCGATTAATAGCATGATCCCTATCAGGGCGATTAGGCTGAACGGGGCATTGAATAGCTCCAGCGCCAGCAGCGCCCCAACGCCCGCCGAGGGCAGGGTGGAGAGAATCGTCAGTGGATGCACGTAACTCTCGTAAAGGATACCCAGCACGATATACACCGTGGCGATGGCTGCGATAATCAGGATCACCTGCGAGTTCATCGTCTCCTGGAATATCTGCGCTGTTCCGGCAAAACTGCCGCGCACCGTCGAAGGCACACCTAGCTGGGTCATTGCGCGGTCAATCGCCGCACTGGCGTCCGAGAGCGATTTTCCGGTCGGCAGGTTAAACGAAATGGTCGAAGCTGCCGATAATCCCTGATGATTCACCGACAGCGGGGCGTTCGCCGGTTGCCATTTAGCGAAATACGACAGCGGGATCGCTTTTCCTTCGTTATTGATAACGAACATTTTTTCCAGTGCACTGATGTCCTGGGTATAGCGTGGATCCACTTCCATCACCACTTTATACTGGTTCATGGGCTGGTAAATGGTCGAGATTTGCCGCTGACCGAAGGCGTTATTCAACAGGCTGTTGGCGGCCTGCACGTCGATTCCCAGCCGTGCCATGGTATCGCGGTCGTAAACCAGATTCATCTCCGCGCCGTTATCTTGCTGGTCGGAATTCACGTCCGCCAGTTCCGGTAACGTTGCCAGTTTTTTGCGGATTTTCGGCTCCCATTCGCGCAGCGCCGCCAGGTCGTCGGACAGCAACGTGTACTGATAACTGGCGTTCGACTGACGTCCGCCAACGCGAATATCCTGCACCGCCATCAGGAACAGATTCGCTCCCGGTTCTTTCGCCAGCTTCACCCGTAGACGGTCGATAATTTGCTGCGCCGTTTCGCTGCGCTCGTCGCGTGGTTTGAGAGTGATAAACATCATCCCACTGTTCACCCGCGAGCCACCGGTAAAGCCGGTGACATTATCCACTGCCGGATCGTCACGGATAATTTTCATAAAATCCTGCAACTTACCGCGCATCGCCTGAAACGAAATACTCTGATCCGCCTGTATCCCGCCCATCAGTACACCAGTGTCCTGCTCCGGGAAGAAGGTTTTCGGGATCGAGATATACAGCCAGATATTCAAAGCAATGGTGCCAAGCAGCACCACGCCCACCAGACGGGTATGATTAAGCACCCATTTCAGTGACTTGCCGTAGCTTTGTTGCAGGGCTACCAACATGCGACCAAAACCACGCAGACGCTTTTGCTCGCGCGGCTTGCTGGCTTTCAGCATCCAGCCGCACATCATTGGCGTTAGCGTCAGGGAAACCAGCAACGAAATACCAATGGCGACAGAAAGCGTCACGGCAAATTCGCGTAACAGTCGGCCCGGCAATCCGCCCATCAACAGCAGCGGCAGGAACACCGCCACCAGCGACAGACTCATCGACAGCACCGTAAAGCCGACTTCGCGAGTACCTTGCAGCGCGGCTTGCAACGGTTTCATTCCCGCTTCCAGATGACGGGCAATGTTTTCCAGCACCACGATGGCGTCATCCACCACGAAACCAGTAGCGATGGTGAGCGCCATTAACGAAAGATTATTGAGACTGAAACCGCACAGGTACATCGCCGCAAACGTACCAATCAGCGAAACCGGCACCGCAACGGCGGGAATAATAGTGGCGCGACCCGAGCGCAGGAATAAAAACACCACCAGAATTACCAGCGCCACCGAGATAATCAGCGTTTGCTCGACTTCTTCCAGCGAGGCGCGAATGGTGGGGGAGCGATCCTGGGCAATTTGCAGATCAATCGCCGCCGGAATGGTCTCCTGCAACTCCGGTAATTTTGCCCGGATGCTGTCAACCGTCTGGATAATATTGGCTTCCGGCAGCTTGCGGATCATCAGCAAAATAGCCGGTTTGGCGTTGGTCATCCCGGCGTTGCGCACATCCTGCACTGAATCGGTCACCGTCGCCACATCGCCCAGACGAACCGCGCCGCCGTTGTTGTAATGAATAATCAGCGGTTGGTATTCGGCAGCGGTTTTTAGCTCATCATTGGTCTGTATCTGCCAGCGGTGAGTGCCATCTTCCAGCGCGCCCTGCGGTTTACGCACGTTGGCATTGCTGATGGCAGTGCGTACGTCGTCCAGCGACACGCCCTGATTAAACAGCGCCTGCGGGTTCAGCCCAACGCGCACAGCGGGCAACGAGCTGCCGCCGACATCGACATCACCGACGCCGTCGATTTGCGAAATTGTCGGAGCCAGTTGCGTCGAGGCGAAATCGTACAGTTCACCTTGCGAATAAGTATCGGATGTCAGCGTGAGGATCATAATTGGCGCATCCGAAGGATTCGCTTTGCGATAGGTCGGACGGCTTGGCATCCCACTGGGCAGCAAACTTTGCGCGGCGTTGATCGCCGCCTGCACATCGCGCGCTGCGCCGTTGATATCCCGATCAAAATCAAACTGCAAAATAATGCGCGTGCTGCCGAGCGAACTACTGGAGGTCATTTCACTAACCCCGGCAATGCGCCCAAGTGAGCGCTCCAGCGGCGTGGCGACGGAAGACGCCATTGTCTCCGGCGACGCACCGGGCAGCGAGGCGCTGACCATAATCACCGGAAAATCGACCTGTGGCAGCGGGGCGACCGGCAGCATACGGAAGCCCAGTATGCCGCACAGGGTAATGGCGACCGACAGTAAAATCGTCGCCACCGGGCGGTAAATGAAGAGGGCAAAAAACTTCACTTACGCCTCCTCTTCATGGCGAGCAAAGCGGCTTTTGGTCCACAATGCCAGGCGGTCGAATAGCAGATAAATCACAGGCGTGGTAAACAGCGTCAGCACCTGGCTGACAATCAGACCGCCGACCATACCGATGCCTAACGGACGACGCAGTTCCGCACCAACTCCGGTGCTCAACATCAGCGGCAGCGCGCCAAGCAGTGCCGCCAGAGTGGTCATCAGGATCGGACGAAAACGCAGCAAACAGGCCTGGTAAATTGCATCGCGCGGCGACATGCCTTGCTCGCGCTCGGCAGCCAGCGCGAAGTCGATCATCATGATGGCGTTTTTCTTCACGATACCGATCAGCAAAATAATGCCGATGATGGCGATCACATCCAGCTCACTTCCGGCAATCATTAGCGCCAGCAGTGCGCCAACACCTGCCGTTGGCAACGTCGAGAGAATGGTGATCGGGTGAATAAAGCTTTCGTAAAGAATGCCGAGCACGATATACATCGCCACCACCGCCGCGACAATCAGCCAGACAGTGCTGCCCAGCGCCGACTGGAAGGCGAGGGTGCTGCCCTGGAACTGCGTGGTGATATCCACCGGCAGATTCAGCGTCTTTTCGGTGTCCATAATCGCCTGCACCGCATCGCCGAGCGAATAGTTATCCGGCACGTTAAAGGAGATCGTCGTTACCGGGAACTGATCCAGATGGTTGATGGAGAGCGGCGCAAAACGCTGCTCAATTTTGGCAATTGAGCTTAACGGCACCACGCCACCGTCGCTGCTGGTCAGGCGAATGGTATCCAGCGCCGCAAGCCCTGGGGTATTTTCGGTATTGTGCTCCAGCACCACGCGATACTGGTTAGCCTGAGTATAAATGGTGGAAATCAGTCGCTGACCAAACGCGTTGTACAGGGCGTTATCGACGTCCGCCATGCTGATCCCCAGACGGCTGGCGCTGTCGCGATCAACGTTGACATACGCCACCAGCCCTTGGTCCTGCCAGTCGCTGGAGACATCTGAAAGCTGTGGCAACTGCTGGAGTTTTTCCATCAACTGTGGCACCCAGGTACTGAGCGCATCCAGTGACGTGGCCTGTAAGGTAAACTGGTACTGGGTGCGGCTGACCTGAGTATCAATCGTCAGGTCCTGCGTTGGTTGCAGGAAGAGATCGACGCCCGGCACTTTATCTACTGCCGTTTGCAAACGGGCGATGACTTTTTGCACCCGATCATCACGTTCATCCAACGGTTTGAGGTTGATCTGTAAACGCGCACTGTTCAGCGACGGGTTAGTGCCATCAACGCCAACAAATGAGGTCAGGCTCTGCACCGCAGGGTCCTGCAAAATCACATCAGCGACCTGGCGTTGCCGCTGGGCCATATTGGCAAAGGAGCTGGATTGCGGTGCCTGCAAGGTGCCCTGAATAATGCCGTTGTCCTGTACCGGGAAGAAACCTTTCGGAATGAACACCCACAATAGAACGCTCAGCAGCAGCGTGCTGAGCGCCACGCTTAAGGTCAGCCACGGATGATTCAGCACTTTCGCCAGTCCACGACCATAGGCGGCAATTATCCTGTCGAACATTTTTTCCGAGGCCCGGGAGAAGCGGTTCTGTTTACGCAGCGACTCCTGGCTGAGCATCCGCGCGCACATCATCGGTGTCAGGGTCAGCGACACCACGGCTGAGATCAAAATCGCGACTGCCAGAGTAATAGCAAATTCGCGGAACAGGCGCCCGACGATATCGCCCATAAACAGCAGCGGGATCAGCACTGCAATCAGTGAGAAGGTCAGCGAGATTATGGTAAAGCCGATTTCACCCGCGCCCTTGAGCGCCGCCGCCAACGGTTTTTCGCCTTTTTCGATATAGCGAGAAATGTTTTCGATCACCACGATGGCGTCATCGACCACGAATCCGGTGGCGATAGTTAACGCCATCAGCGTCAGGTTATTGATTGAAAAATCGAGAAACACCATAACCGCAAAGGTGCCAATTAACGACAGCGGCACGGCGACGCCAGGAATGATGGTCGCCGGAATATTGCGCAGAAACAGGTAGATAATCATGACTACCAGCGCGATAGCCATCATCAGTTCAAACTGGGTATCGTCGACTGATGCGCGGATATTGGTAGTGCGATCGGAAAGTACCGTCACTTTTACCGATTTCGGCAGACTCTCGGTAAGCTGTGGCAGCATCTGTCGGATACTGTCGGCGGTGGAGATAATGTTGGCACCAGGCTGGCGCTGAACATTCATCACAATGGCCTGTTCTTTGTTCGCCCATGCGCCAAGCCAACTGTTTTCTGCGCCTTGTTCAACGGTTGCGACATCACCAAGACGAATCGGCGCGCCGTTCTGGTAGGCGATAATCAGCTGGCGATATTCATCTGCAGATTGCATCTGGTCGTTCGCGGAAAGCGTGACCGCGCGGGAAGGGCCGTCGAGGCTACCTTTAGCCGAGTTAACGTTAGCGCCGGTAATGGCGGTGCGCACGGTTTCGCTGGTCAGGCCGAGGGCGGCAATTGCCTGGGCGTTAAGTTTGACGCGAACAGCCGGACGCTGACCGCCGGAAAGCGTCACCAGCCCGACGCCGGAAATCTGCGAGATCTTCTGCGCGACGCGGGTTTCCACCATGTCTTCCACTTGCGTCATCGGCATGGCGGTTGATGTGACGGCAAGCGTCATGATCGGCGGATCTGCCGGGTTCACTTTGCTGTATACCGGAGGGTTAGGCAGATCGCTCGGCAACAGGTTAGTGGCGGCGTTAATCGCGGCCTGCACTTCCTGCTCGGCGACATCCAGCGGCAATGTTAGCTGGAATTGCAAGGTGATAACTGACGCGCCGCCGGAACTTTGCGATGACATCTGTTTCAGGCCAGACATCTGCCCAAATTGGCGTTCGAGCGGCGCAGTAACGGCGGAGGTCATGACATCCGGGCTGGCACCTGGGTAGAGCGTGACCACCTGAATGGTCGGATAGTCCACTTCCGGCAGCGCCGAAACGGGCAGGGCGCGATAACCGATAATCCCGGCGAGTAATATCGCCACCATCAGCAGCGTGGTGGCGACAGGACGCATAATAAACAGGCGCGACGGACCGCCTGTGCTGCTCGGGGGTAACACCTGCATCAGGAACGCGCTCCTTTTTTCGCGTATTCGCGGCTGGTGGCTTTCTCTTCCGGTGCAGTGGCGCTCTGAGCTTCCACCACTTCCACTTTCGCTCCTTCAGTCAGGCGATCAATGCCGTCTGTCACTACGCGATCGCCCGCGGAAATCCCCGCGCGGATCACCACTTTCTGACTGTCCTGAATGCCCGGCGTCACCAGATGTTTGCTGACTTTGTTTTCGCTATTCAGCACCCAGACAAAATGGCCTTCGTTGCCCATTTGTAGGGCGGCGGTGGGGATCACAACGGCATTTTGTTCGGTGTCGACTAACATGCGCGCGTTAACAAACTGATTGGGAAACAGCGCATCGTCCTGATTATTAAAGCGTGCTTTCACTTTAATCGTACCGGTAGTGGCATCGATTTGGTTATCGAGACTTAACAGCGTGCCTTCACTTAATTTCTTCGAGTTGGTGCGATCCCAGGCTTCAACAACCAGCGGTTTTCCGGCTTTTTGCGCCTGTACTACGGTAGCGATATCGCTTTCCGGCAGGGTAAAGAGCAAATCGATAGGATGCGTCTGGGTGATCACCACAATCCCGGTGGTATCACCACTGGAGATTTGGTTACCAACATCAACCTGCTTGAGACCAACGCGACCATCGACTGGTGCGGTGATGCGGCTCCAGTCGAGTTGCAGCTGTGCGCTGGCGACGCTTGCTTCATCAGCCTTAATGGTGCCTTCGGTTTCACTGACCAGCGCCTGTTGGGCATCCAACTCCTGACGGGAGACGAGATTGGTTTTTGCCAGTTGCTGATAACGCGCTAAATCACGGCGGGCGTTGGCTAGTGTGGCTTTATCTTTTGCCAGTTGCCCCTGAGCTTGTGCTAATGCAACTTTGAACTGGCTGGGGTCAATTTCTGCCAGTAAATCGCCTGCTTTGACCTGCTGACCCTCCTGGAAATGTAATGCCATCAGTTGACCATCTACGCGACTGCGCACCGTAACGGTGTTAGCAGCGGTAATCGTACCAAGCCCGGTGAGGTAACGCGGAACCGCCTGTTCCAGGGCAGTTGCTGCCTGAACCGGGGCCAATGGGCCGGAACGCATACCACGGCGGCCACCGGCTGGCGACTGCTGTGCTTGCTTCGTCGCACCTGGCGCTGCGCTCTGGGATTCATTGCGGCCTTGGCAGAACCAGAAAGCGGCGATGGCGGCGATAACCACCACGATTACGATTACCCAACGGGATTTATAACTGCCTTTCATCGTTAAGAGTTTCTCTTCCTGAAACGTTTCGCGGAATGATACTAGTGTAGCCAGCCAATAAGGGAGAAAAATGGAGGAATTATGAAACACTGTCGGGAATCGTCTGAATGACGGGCACTTTTGCGAGCACGCATCCAGTAATAACACAGGAAACTATTTTATCTACGCGTTAGCGATAGACTGCATTAAGGGCAAAAGGAGGTAGGCCGACGATTTCAGCGGGACGCTGAAACGGGAAAGCCCCTCCCGAGGAAGGGGCCTTAAATAAGGTAAGTTGCATATTTAAAATCTCTTTAATTATCAATAAATTACAGTGTACAGGTCATTATTGATCAAAATAAAATCATTTGTTGATTTCAATTTTGTCCCATTCTCTCCCTCGGCTGTCCCTATACCGCGCCGCCATTGAATCTGATTTATGCCCGAGAAGACGTTGAGCAAACTTATCGCCAATCTGATTCCGGTATAGCCTCGCCGACAGGCTGCGCAGTTCATGGAATGTTGGCGGGTCTCCATCAAATGAGAGTCCAGATGCATTTCTCGCCTTTGTAAAATACTTAGATACTGTTTTCGGGGAAAGCGGTTCGTGATGCGTTGATGCAATTATTGTTTCACTGCCGCTGGCCTCCCTGCATTTCTGTAGTGTATCAGCCAATGAGATATTGAGCGCGTCAATCGTTAGCGTCAGCGGAATGGCGAGCTTAGCCCCTGTTTTACCCTGCTCAATGTGAAGATGGTTGTCGTTTATGTCTGACCATTTCATTCTGCATAAATCGCCTACTCTCTGCCCTGTAACGACAGCCAAATCCATTGCCAGCCTCAGCCAGATTGGGAGCGGTTCGGCTGCATGGTAAATCGCGACATATTCATTAGCTGTCAGTCTTGAACGCCTTACTTCTGATTTTGCTGTGCGGGTTGCTGTTACCGGATTCGTAGCCACATGCCCCTCGGCTATTGCCTCACGAAAAACGTCAACAAGGGTTGACCTGATTAATTTTGCGGAAGCCGCTTTACCTTCTGCTACGTAGGTGTTTAGCATTGCTGCCACCTCTTTCGTTGATATGTCAGCGAGCGGTTTGTCCGGCAATTTTCTTCGGATTGCCCTGATTTTGCTGGCGTAGTCGAGTAGAGTTTTCGGCCTGATACCCCTCTCGCTGAGGATTGTTTCATATCGGTCAAGCCACGCATGAAGAGTGATTGCGTCAGCGCCTTTAATTCTGTCTATCAGTGACTCACGCCTGTTCCCGGATAGCAACTCAATATTGGCCTGTATTGCTTCAGTGATTGCTATCCTCCTGTCTCGGCCTAATCCGAACTCTTTACCCGTCCTTGGGTCCCTGTAGCAGTAATATCCATTGTTTCTTATATAAAGGTTAGGGGGTAAATCCCGGCGCTCATGACTTCGCCTTCTTCCCATTTCTGATCCTCTTCAAAAGGCTACTTGTTACTGGTCGATTTAAGTCAACCTTTACCGCTGATTCGTGGAACAGATACTCTCTTCCATCCTTAACCGGAGGAGGGAATATCCTGCATTCGCGCACCCATCGACGAACTGTTTCAAGGCTTCTTGGGCGTCGCTGGCGTGCATTCCACTCCTGAAGTGTCAAGTACATCGCAAAGTCTCCGCAATTACACGCAAGAAAAGCCGCATTGATGCGGCGATGGTAGGTCTGGATATCTTGAGAAATGAACAGGCCTCATCGAGCGTGAGGCTGTGGTTAGTCCTTGCGTAACTCGCTAATTCTTCTGTAAGTCTCTGGT
>NZ_JABWMS020000044.1:0-36312 GCF_013369155.2 Escherichia sp. 94.0001
TATAATGATAAACAATCAACATAGATTTTATTTTTGATTTATAGCATATCCCTCTAAGAATTTTTGCGATGCTTCAATATCCGGGGTAAAGACCCGATCCTGGCTGACAAATGGCACGACTTGACGATAAGCGGTGAACATCGCTTTTGTTGATTTGCCTAACGCCAGCTGTGGATCGGCTTGCAAGCGCAAATCAATCGCCTGGGCAGAATGCATCAGTTCAATGCCATAAATGACATTCAAATTATCAACAACCTGTTTCAATCTTCTCGCCGCGTGGTCGTTATTGGCACCCGTATCTTCAATGCCTCCGGCTACCGGTTGAATATCGAAAGAAACCGGGTTAGCGAGATCGACATTTTCCGCATGCAGCGCAACAAACGGGATATGTAATGAACCGAAGCCATGACCTTTATTACCTGCTGCCGACAAGAAGCGTGACAAACCGGTAAAGTGATCATCTTCAAGATGCAGCGAGCGGCGCATACTGTTATGTGAAACATGCACTAACGCCACGGTCAGACGCTGGGTGGCAAGCGCAACCGGTAACGATTCGAAATTCGCCGTCGGGAAGATCCCACCGCTGATTGCCCCATCTTTAACAAAATATTGCGCGACCTGACTGGAGTCCTGATACGCTTTGTCTGCATTCAGCACGGTTGCCGGGTTGTCATCGGAACTGTTGATCTGCACGGTAATGGTATCTTCAGCATCGCGCAACGCGCGCATTGCCTCAGAAATGGTATACACCGTCGTTCTGAACGATAACGGATCCTGCAATGCACGTTTGTCATCCTTATGCCATAAATAAGAACCATTTAACGCATCGCGAATCTCTTTAGCGGAATCAGCCAACTGCGGGAAAGGACGCACGGCGATCGACTGCGGCAGTACCGGCGCGACATTGCCATTCAACGCTTCGAGGCTCATGGCGAAAACCACCGGACTGACGTTCAGCACCTGGCGTGCCGACCGTACCGCTTCAATTGCATATGCTGTTCCGACACTGTTGTTCGACAAAATCGCCAGCATATCTTTACCCTGCGGGACCAGTGGTTTAAGCCCCACTTTCACCAGCGCATCGCCACCACTCATTTCCACGCCATTAACCCGCGCTTTCCACTCGCCCATCATCACCAGACCAACGTGTGAAGCGAGCATAATATCCGCTGCGCCGATACTTCCCCGCGCCGGAATTAACGGCGTAACGCCTCGATTAATAAACTCGGCATACAACTCGGCAATATAAGGCTGCGCGCCGGTTTGCCCATGCAACATAGTATTTAAACGTAACACCATTGAGAGACGGGCAAGATAATCCGGCAACATCGGACCGACGCCCGCAGAATGGGCGCGCAGCGCGGCAGCATTAAATTTTTTCGATGCGTCAATCACCTCAGGCGTTAAATTTCCTTTGGCATCAAATATGGGCTGATCTTTATTTAGCCCCACGCCCACGGTTAAGCCATAAACAGGCGTACCTGAATGCGCGGCAGTCATCACCAGATCATAACTTTTTTCCATGCGCTCCATGGCGTTCGACGCGATTTTGACGCCGTTATCACCTAATGCAATTGACCAGGCCTGGTCAATAGAGAGATGTTCGCCATCCAGCGTAATGGTTGATTTTGCCATCGCGATGGAGCAAATGCTCCAGAGCACAACGGTGACAGTGACTCTGCGTATCAATCCTTTCATTGTGTTTCCTTATTTTGATGAGTTTAACAACGGATTACTGCAACAACCTCTTAATTTGTTTTATCTGTTTTTCCTCGACGGACAATAGTGGCAGCCAGGCGAGCGGCAACCTTCGCGGTCAAATTATCGCGGTCCAAATCTGGGTTCAGTTCGGCAATATCCGCAGCAATCAACTTCTCGCTACCGGCAATTAAATTCACAATAGCCTCAGCAATATTTAATGGCACGCCTAACGGCGAAGGCGCAGAAACGCCAGGAGCCTGATAACCCGGTAAGACATCAAGACAAATCGTTAAATAAATGGCGTCACACGCCTGAATATCTGCCGAGAGCGCATTAACAATCTCATGCAAACCACGTTCAAATTGCAGAGATTCATCCAGCCAATAACGCACACCAAGACAATCAGCACGATCAAATAACGCCTGAGTGTTGGCATAACGGCTTATTCCCAGCACGCGATAATGAAACGGTTTGCCATGCTGCGCATTCCACTCCTGCATCTGGCGAAACGGCGTACCCGAATTGGCCTTTTCCGCCATCCGCAAATCAAAATGCGCGTCAAGGTTGACTATCAGCAGTCGCCGAATATCCGGACGCGACTGCATAATCCCCTGAAATGTTCCCCATGCCACTTCATGACCGCCGCCCAGAACGACCGGCAAACTGCCGCGCGCAATTGCCATAGCCACGTTTTCCGCCAGACGGTTTTGTGCGGGTTCCAGCGCGTGGTCTTCGCTTTGCACGTCACCCATGTCAAAAATAGCGCCTTCATGGAGCACTGGCATATTGCCCAACATGCTGCGTAATGCGCCCGGTCCGCCTGCTGCGCCCGCTCGCCCACCGTTACGTTGCACCCCGTCATCGACGGCAAAACCAATCAGCGTACTGCCTCCATGACTTTGTTCGGTAAACGGTTTTACATGCTGATGCCAGCGGGTGCTGACGCCAGTTTCCTGCGAGTCAACACGTCCACTCCATGCCATAAATGTTTGCTTCATTACCAACTCCTTTTTCCGCCGACAATCAGCCCCAGACAAGGCTGGTGCCCAAACCAGTAAGCCAGCTCACGCGGATGATTAAGATCCCAAACAGCCATATCCGCCCGTAGTCCCGGCGCAAGTTCACCCCGATCAACAAGTCCAAGCGCTTTTGCCGCATGACATGTAACGCCCTGAACGGCTTCCAGCGGGGTCATGTGAAACAGCGTACAGGCCATATTGATCATCAACTGCAATGACATGTTGGGAGACGTTCCGGGGTTATGATCCGTGGAGATGGCAATCGGCACACCTGCGGCCCGCAGAGCGACAATCGGCGGCAGATGGGTTTCGCGCAGGAAGTAATAAGCACCGGGAAGCAAAACCGCCACTGTTCCAGCCGCTTTCATGGCGGCGATCCCCGACTCGCTCAGGTACTCCAGATGATCGCAGGAGAGTGCAGAAAACGCCGCTGCCAGCGCCGCGCCTTGCTGGTCAGAAAGCTGTTCGGCATGCAGTTTTACAGGTAATCCATAGCTTTGCGCTTTACTGAAAACGCGCCATACCTGCTCTGGAGTAAAGGCGATGTTTTCACAAAAAGCATCAACTGCATCAATCAGCCCCTGTTCATGCAACGCGCACATCCAGTCGCAAAGCGCCGTAATGTAATCATCACTGCGCCCGGCAAACTCTGGCGGCAGGCTGTGCGCCCCGAGAAACGTAGACTGAATATGTAACCCGGTAGATTGCTGCAAGCGGCGGATCACGCGTAAACAACGCGCTTCATCTTCCAGCGTTAAGCCATAACCCGATTTGATTTCAAGCGTACTGACGCCTTCACGTTGCCAGTTTCGCAGTCGCTGCGCCGCCAGTTCAAACAGCTGTGTTTCGCTGGCTGCCCGCGTGGCATTAACCGTAGATAAGATCCCGCCGCCCGCTCTGGCGATATCTTCATAAGCCTCGCCTTGCAACCGCATCTCAAACTCGTTCGCCCTCTGGCCGCCATACACCAGATGTGTATGACAATCCACCAGACCGGGTGTCAGTAACTTACCCTGTAGATCGTGTTCCTCTGTAATATCAGCCGTCAGTTCACGGGGGATCTGCGTGGCCTTCCCAAGCCAGACAATCGAGTCACCACGGCTGATTAATGCACCGTTTTCAATCACCCCCCAATCATTAGCCGAAAGCGTCGTCAGGGTGGTATTTCGCCAGAGCGTAAATGCACTCATAAGGATTTTTCCCCTCGTAGATAATAAATCCACCAACCCGCCAGCTCGCCGACGGAGACTTTTTGCTGTGGTACGAAACGCCAGGAGTTGCCATCAGGCGCAAACCGCCATAACAACGTATTCGCCGTTACAAACACCCTGTTCTCGCCGCTTATCCACTCCCCTTCACACAGCGTGAACAGCCCCGCTTGCGCATGCGCCGGAGGGAGCCAGTCAATGACGCTTTGCACACGACGCATCCCCGCATCGCCTTCCCGCGCCATAATATTCAGATCGCGAACCCCGCCACCCAGCAGCTGGCAATCAGGCATAGCTTCTCCAGGGAAAATTAAGGCGGGATCGTGACGTTGCAGGTTGATGATCGAATCGGCAAACGTTAGCTTCACCCCTTCCCCGTCGAGGATCGCGAGGCCACGAACCACGCCAGGCCACGCTGAAAAAGGGCCATCCTGACTGACATTCGCCATACTGATGCGCAACAACCAGTTTTCATCATCGGGCCAGGCAAGCAGCTGTCGGGTAAACCCCCCGCCGTTGCGCCACGGTTGCAGCGGCTTATCCATTGCAGAAATCAGCATCGGTTCCATATTAAGACTCGGGATAAATCGTATAAGCAGGAACGCAGGTGGTGCGTTTGGCCCACGGGTAATAGATAACGGCGGTAATTAACAAGCCGACAATCCAGGAGATATCCGCCCCATCCATCAGGACAGAAATGGGTCCCTGATACAGTTTTTGATTCAGGAAGGGGATCTGCACCAACACGCCTACGCCATAGCACGTCAAAGCGGTTTTGTTATACGCGCCATAACGCCCTTCCGGGGTATAAAGCGCTGGAATATCGGTTTTACCTTGTGAGATGAAGTAATAATCGATGAGATTAATGGCACTCCACGGAACAAATACCGTCAACAGTAGCAGAACGAAGTTTTTGAAATTATTCAAAAAATCTGCGCTTGCCGCCAGCGCGACGACCATCGACAACAGCACGAACCCTACAACGTAGGCAGCACGAACACGCTGTGAAACCTGACTGCGATCATTAAAGGCGCTGACGGTCGCCAGAATCGACATAAAGCCACCGTAGGCATTCAAACAGTTCACCGTCAGTTTGCCGCAAACAATCACCATATAAATCAGAATGGCGAAGGTGGGTCCGGCTAACTCGCCCATAAAACCAACCTGATCCTTCAGGAAGTTAGCACCACAGGCCGCAACAAGTACGCCAAACGTCATGGCACATTGCGCACCAAGCGTGGTTCCCAGAAAGGTGGCAAAGAAGATTGATTTTGCTGGCGTATCAGAGGGTAAATAGCGGGAATAATCAGAGGCGTAAGGGGCAAACGTTAATTGCCATCCGGCAGAGAGAGCAATCGTTAATAAAAAGACCGACAGACTAAATGGCTTTTGACCAAATGCCGCAGCCACATCGTAGTGACCGCTAAGTTGAGTGGCCAGGTAAATAAACCCCAGAATACTTAATATCCCTGCAACACGGCCAACGACGTGAATTAGTTTATAACCGACCAATGCGATCATCGCGGTCAGCATGCCGAAAATAATAATTCCGGTCGATGCCGATTCGAAACCAAATATCCGGTTAATCGCCTGACCGGATAATACTGTACCCGTCGCGGCAAATCCAAGGTACATAATAATCACCATCAGTAACGGTAGCGCCGCTCCTTTAACGCCAAAGCGGATACGACTGGAGATCATCTGGGGTAATCCCAGCTTTGCCCCCTGCGACGAGTGCAATGCCATTACTGCACCACCAATAATATTACCGATTAATAAACCAATTATTGCTGACATAGCTTCGGAGCCAAAAATAATCGCTAACGCACCGTCCACCACTGCGGTAATTTGTAAGTTAGCACTTAGCCATAAAGTAAACTGACTGGATGGCGCGCCGTGGCGAGCAGACTCAGGAACGGCGTTAATCGTATTTGATTCTAATACTGGCTTTTTACTGCGGATAGGGCTGCTTGATTCCATGAAAAAGTCTCCTGCAAAATGAGAGGTCATTTTTTGAAACAGCAATAGAGGGTCGGGAGATATTTCTCTCGACGATGTAAAAATATTTTTTGATAATTATTGTTATACAGGCGAATTATTCTCCGCCTGTATTAGCGCAAATATTAAATGACGGCGTTAATATTTAGCGAATCATCGGTAATTTCAGACCATAGTTTTTGGCACATTCAATTGCCGCTTCATAACCCGCATCCGCATGACGCATAACCCCGGACGCACAGTCATTCACCAGCACACGCGCCAGACGTTTTTCGGCTTCTTCGCTACCATCGGCAACAATAACCATCCCGGCGTGTTGTGAATACCCCATCCCGACGCCGCCGCCATGATGCAGGGATACCCACGTTGCTCCCCCTGCAGTGTTGAGCAAACCGTTGAGCAACGGCCAGTCAGAAACCGCATCACTGCCATCAAGCATGCTTTCGGTTTCGCGGTTCGGGCTGGCGACAGAACCGGTATCAAGATGATCGCGCCCAATCACAATCGGTGCTTTTAGTTCACCGTTGCGCACCATTTCGTTGAATGCCAGCCCCGCCAGGTGACGCTCACCAAGCCCCAGCCAGCAAATACGTGAAGGAAGTCCCTGGAAGGCAATGCGCTCGCGCGCCATATCCAGCCAGCGATGCGTCAGTACGTTATTGGGGAACAACTCTTTAATTTTGGCATCGGTTTTATAGATATCTTCCGGGTCGCCAGACAGCGCCACCCAACGGAATGGACCTTTGCCTTCACAAAACATTGGACGAATATAAGCCGGAACAAAGCCCGGGAAATCAAAGGCATTTTGCAGACCTTCGTTGAAGGCCACCTGGCGGATGTTGTTGCCATAATCGACAACCGGGATCCCCATCGCCTGGAAGTCCAGCATCCCCTGAACATGTGCGACGCAGCTCTGTGCCGCTTCTTTTTGCAATCTGGCGTGTTGCTGTGGATCCTGCTGTGCAGCGCGCCATTGTTCTACGCTCCAGCCCATCGGTAGGTAGCCATAAACCAGATCGTGAGCGGAAGTCTGGTCGGTTACCAGATCCGGCTTAATCGCCCCCTGATGCGCACGTTTCACCAGCTCAGGAACAATTTCCGCCGCATTGCCCAACAGCGCGATTGAAACAGCGTCTTTGCGCTCGGTATGGTATTTAATCAGCGCCAGTGCATCATCAAGATCTTTCGCTTGTTTATCGACATAACGGGTACGCAGTCGGAAGTCGATGCTACTTTGCTGGCACTCGATATTTAATGAGCACGCCCCCGCCAGAGTCGCCGCCAGCGGTTGTGCGCCACCCATACCACCGAGCCCCGCGGTCAGTATCCATTTTCCACTCAGCGAATTGTTGTAGTGCTGACGACCCGCTTCAACAAAGGTTTCGAACGTTCCCTGCACAATGCCCTGACTACCGATGTAGATCCACGAGCCAGCGGTCATCTGGCCGTACATGAACAGACCTTTACGATCCAGTTCATTGAAATGATCCCAGTTGGCCCATTGCGGTACCAGGTTAGAGTTGGCAATCAATACGCGCGGCGCATCGGTATGCGTTTTAAACACGCCTACGGGTTTACCGGACTGAACCAGCAGTGACTCATCAGCTTCCAGATTTTTCAGTGATTCAAGGATTTTGTCAAAACACTCCCAGTTACGTGCCGCACGACCAATACCGCCATACACCACCAGATGCTGTGGATTTTCGGCAACGTCGGGATCAAGGTTGTTCTGCAACATCCGGTAGGCTGCTTCAATTTGCCAATTTTTGCAGTGCAGCTGCGTACCGTGTGGCGCATGGATTACACGGCTGGTATCAATACGCGGGTCTGAAGGCTTACTCATGAATCTTCTCCTGTTACTTGATAAAATTAAACGCTGTAATCGGTCAGAAAAAACGAACGAATGAATATAGAAACGGTTTCTATAATTCCCGTTTATCATTTTGTATTATTAATTCATTTAGTGAATATTGTTTGTCTTGGTATATTCACTATGAATATAAATTCAAAACCACCAACGCGTTGTATGCGAATTCAATATGCTTAATTTAACTTGTCGAAAAAGTGATATTGTTGGCAAAATATTTTCTAATTTGAACATATGAATATGATGAGATTGCAAGATGTCAGTAATTTAATTATCTAAGAAATGCGTTAATAACGACCAGATATTAGCGTAACAACAGGTGTTCCGACACCACACAGTGCGCATAACACAATGATATTTAAAATAAGATCTTCATTATTCGTCATAAAGACATGTTTTATTATCATTAATAATCCATTTGTTTTCATCCCACTTTTGATAATTAAAAAACGGCAACAATGGATAGTTACCCGACGTAAAAATAGGCGTAAAAATAAATCTTAAAATATACCCACTGGAAATTATCATTTTTCATATTTTACAATCTGGCGTCGATAACTTACCCCTTTTATAACCCCCCCGTTTGTTAATAGTCTTTTTTATCTTGTATTGATCGTCATTGCTGCATACACTACGCGCGTTTTCTTTCCCTTTTGCTGGCTGCTGACCGGAAAGACAAAATTACCCTCGCAATACAGGGGGTTGATTAACGTCTATATTTCAGGACAGCGTTATGCATCATCTTTCAAGGCTTGATAAAGCCTTTCTGCGCAAAGGGATCCAACTTTCCCGCGCCAACAATATTGTTTCATTATGTCGTCCATCAGGAGCCAGTGCCCGCGTACTGCTGCCGGACGAACTGCCGCTGGAAGAAAAAGCAGTGACACAACTGCTTGATTTTGCAGATGTGAAGCTACCAGACCACCCAGGTTATGTGCGCCAGACGTGCGCGACGCCAGATTTTCATCCCGGCAATGGCGTCCCCGTTGGCGCGGTGGTGGCCTCAACGCCGGATTTAGTCATTCCCGCCGCCATCGGCACCGATATTTCTTGTGGCATGCGGCTGCTGACGACCGGATTAACACTTGAGCAAGCCGAAGCGCATAAAGACGTCATCGCTCAGCGGTTAACGCAAGTGCTACTGCAAAATGAGCGCGATGTTCCGTTATCCGCACAGGCGTTCACCGCGCTTTTTGATGGCGGACCGGCAGATTGCGTGTCGACCTTGCCATCAGCAGGTCTCTGGACACGCACGAATATCCCCCGAATGGTACAAGAGATTGACCGCTGCATTGGGCTTAACGAGCATAACAGTCATTCGCGTTATGCCCCACCCGCCCTGCTGGCAACGGACCGCGCATTACTCCGCGATCCTTGTCTTGGTACGCCGGGTTCAGGTAATCATTTTATTGAACTTCAGGTCGTTGATAGCGTGGTTGATCGCCATGTAGCCTGGCAACAAGGGCTGAAAACAGGCGATATTGTGGTGATGATCCACAGTGGATCGCGAGATGTTGGCTTTTACGTCGGAAGACGCTGGATGGATCGCGCCCGTGCTGAATGGCCCACCGGACATAAACATCCACAAAGCGGGTTATATGGTCTGGCAGGCGGACTGGCGGAGGAATATTTACAAGCGATGGGAATGGCGGCGCGTTACGCATGGTTAAATCGCGTGACAATTGCGGAAATGGTTCGCGTATGTTTTGCCGATTTATTTCATCAGGATGATTCACATCTGGTGGTGGATGTGCCGCATAACATCATCCTTCACGAGCATGATATGAATATTCATCGCAAAGGTGCAACACCGGCACGCGCGGGCAATCTGGCGTTAATCCCTGGTTCAATGGGCGATTATTCGTGGCTTGCGGTAGGTTGCGGCAACCCGGAGTGGCTGTGGTCTTGCAGTCACGGAGCAGGACGCAGCCAGCGTCGGCAGGCCATGCGCTCACGCGCGACTGAAGAGTCAACGTTGCCGTGGCAATGCGTCACATTGCGCGAAGAACGGCGTATTGAAGAAGCGCCAGCTGCTTATAAAGATATTGGTCCGGTTATCGAAGCCCAACAAGAGGCCGGATTAATTCAGCCAGCGGTCAGATTTCGACCGTGGTTAACGTTTAAGGCATAAAAAAGGCCATCATATGATGGCCAACCATGTCGAAACCGACAGCCCTTCGCCATTCCTGTAGAGGGAAGCGGCGAGGGCTATTTCTTATTACAGGTATTTATTTCAGAACAGTTTTCAGTGCTTCACCGATATCCGCCAGGCTGCGAACGGTTTTCACGCCTGCGGCTTCCAGAGCAGCGAATTTCTCATCCGCAGTCCCTTTACCACCGGCAATGATCGCACCCGCGTGGCCCATACGTTTGCCTTTCGGCGCAGTCACACCAGCGATGTAACCCACAACTGGCTTGGTAACGTGCTCTTTGATGTACGCAGCCGCTTCTTCTTCAGCGCTACCGCCGATCTCACCGATCATCACGATCGCTTCGGTCTGCGGATCTTTTTCGAACATTTCGAGGATGTCGATAAAGTTAGAGCCAGGGATCGGGTCGCCGCCGATACCAACACAGGTCGACTGACCGAAACCGTAATCCGTGGTCTGTTTAACCGCTTCATAGGTCAGTGTACCAGAACGGGAAACGATACCCACTTTACCCGGTTTGTGAATGTGACCAGGCTGGATGCCGATTTTACATTCACCCGGAGTGATAACGCCCGGGCAGTTCGGGCCGATCATGCGTACGCCAGCTTCGTCCAGTTTCACTTTCACCGTCAGCATATCCAGCGTCGGGATGCCTTCAGTGATGGTGATAATCAGTTTGATACCTGCGTCGATGGCTTCCAGAATGGAGTCTTTGCAGAACGGAGCCGGTACGTAGATAACAGAAGCGGTAGCGCCAGTGGCAGCAACGGCTTCACGCACGGTGTTGAACACCGGCAGACCGAGGTGGGTAGTACCGCCTTTACCTGGGGTTACGCCGCCAACCATTTTAGTGCCGTATGCAATGGCCTGTTCAGAGTGGAAAGTCCCCTGGCTACCAGTAAAGCCCTGGCAGATAACCTTGGTGTTTTTATCAATTAAAATGGACATTATTTCCCCTCCACTGCGGCAACAACCTGCTGAGCTGCATCCGTCAGACCTTTTGCTGCAATAATATTCAGGCCGCTGTCAGCCAGTTTCTTCGCGCCGAGTTCGGCGTTGTTACCTTCCAGACGTACCACGACCGGTACGTTAACACCCACTTCCGCTACCGCGCCGATGATACCGTCAGCGATCAGGTCGCAACGAACGATACCGCCGAAGATGTTAACCAGAACGGCTTTCACTTTGTCGTCAGAGAGGATGATTTTGAATGCTTCGGTTACACGTTCTTTGGTTGCGCCACCGCCAACGTCCAGGAAGTTAGCCGGTTCGCCGCCGTGCAGTTTAACGATGTCCATGGTGCCCATCGCCAGACCTGCGCCGTTAACCATACAACCGATGTTACCGTCCAGTGCAACGTAGTTCAGTTCCCACTGTGCAGCCTGTGCTTCACGTGGATCTTCCTGCGACTGGTCGCGCATTTCGCGCAGATCAGGCTGGCGGAACAGTGCGTTGCCATCAGCACCCAGTTTACCGTCGAGGCAGATCAGATCGCCCTGTTTGGTAATAACCAGCGGGTTAATTTCGATAAGAGCAAGGTCGCGCTCAAGGAAAATGGTCGCCAGACCCATGAAAATTTTGGTGAACTGTTGAACCAGTTTACCTTCCAGGCCCAGTTTGAACGCCAGCTCACGCCCCTGATACGGCATCGGGCCAGTCAGCGGATCAAGCGCAACTTTGTGGATCAGGTGCGGAGTTTCTTCCGCCACTTTTTCGATTTCCACGCCGCCTTCAGTGGAGGCCATAAAGACCACGCGACGGGAACTACGGTCTACAACGGCACCAAGATACAGCTCTTTAGCGATATCGGTCGCTGCTTCAACCAGAATCTGGTTAACCGGTTGGCCATTAGCATCTGTTTGATACGTTACCAGACGCTTGCCCAGCCAGTTTTCTGCAAAAGCACGGATGTCTTCTTTGCTGTTTACAACTTTCACACCGCCCGCTTTACCGCGGCCACCAGCGTGAACCTGACATTTCACTACCCACGGACCGGCACCGATTTTTGAAGCGGCTTCTTCTGCTTCGCGCGGAGTAGTACAGGCATAACCCACCGGTGCTGGTAAGCCATAGCGGGCAAACAGTTGTTTTGCCTGATATTCATGTAAGTTCATGTGTTCTGTCCATCCTTCAGTAATCGTTATCTTTTAAACCGTAGACCGAATATTTCGTATCGCTTCCGGGTATTGTCGGTCACCCGTAGGCCTGATAAGACGCGTCAGCGTCGCATCAGGCTTCAATTGCCGGAGAAAGCGATAATGCCTCATCCGGTCTACAGTGCAGGTGAAACTTAAACTACTACACGTCCAGCAGCAGACGCGTCGGATCTTCCAGCAACTCTTTGATCGTTACTAGGAAGCCCACGGATTCGCGACCATCGATCAGACGGTGATCGTAGGACAGCGCCAGGTACATCATCGGCAGGATCTCAACCTGACCATTCACTGCCATCGGACGATCTTTGATAGCGTGCATACCCAGAATTGCGCTCTGCGGCGGGTTGATGATAGGCGTAGACATCAGGGAACCGAACACACCACCGTTGGTGATGGTAAAGTTACCACCGGTCAGATCTTCAACCGTCAGCTTGCCGTCACGGCCTTTAACTGCCAGCTCTTTGATTTTCTTCTCGATGTCTGCCATGCCGAGGGTATCCACATCACGCAGAACCGGCGTCACCAGGCCGCGCGGGGTCGATACCGCCATGCTGACGTCGAAATAGTTGTGGTAAACCACATCATCGCCGTCGATAGAAGCATTCACTTCCGGGTAACGTTTCAGGGCTTCAACCACCGCTTTCACGTAGAAGGACATAAAGCCCAGACGGATGCCGTGACGTTTTTCAAACGCTTCACCGTACTGCTTACGCAGATCCATAATCGGCTTCATGTTGACTTCGTTGAACGTGGTCAGCATGGCAGTAGAGTTTTTCGCTTCCAGCAGACGCTCTGCCACACGCTTACGCAGGCGAGTCATCGGAACACGTTTTTCGCTACGTGCAGCCAGAGCCGGTTGCGCCGCCGTAGTAGCTGCTGCCGGTGCAGACTCTTTCGCCGGGGCTTTCGCCAGATGTTTTTCCACATCTTCACGGGTCAGACGACCACCTACACCGGTGCCTTTAATGGCGCTGGCATCAAGATTGTGTTCAGCCAGCAGGCGACGGATCGCCGGGCTTAACGCATCGTTATTTTGCTCTTCCAGAGACGCCTGTTGGCGTTGTGCCGGAGTGGACGCTTTCTCTTCAGATTTGGCGCTGGTTTCTTTACCGGCGCTGTTGCCTTCACGCAGGCGACCAAGGATCTGACGAGACGTTACGGTTGTACCTTCATCTTCCAGAACCGCATCCAGAATGCCGTCTGCTGATGCCGGTACTTCCAGTACCACTTTGTCAGTTTCGATTTCTACCAGCACTTCATCACGTACGACTGCGTCGCCGGGTTTTTTATGCCAGGTTGCGACGGTGGCATCGGCTACGGATTCAGGCAGGTCAGGGACCAGAATATCTACGCTACTCATTGTGTATCCTTTATTTATTCGACGTTCAGCGCGTCATTAACCAGATCTTGTTGCTGTTTCTGGTGAACGGACATATACCCTACCGCCGGAGAGGCGGAGGCCGGGCGGCCTGCATAACGCAGAGAAGCCCCAAACGGAATCACTTCACGGAAATGATGCTGGCTGCAGTACCATGCGCCCTGGTTGAGCGGCTCTTCCTGGCACCAGACAAAATCCTTGACGTGAGCAAACTGCTGCAACACTTCCTGCATCGCTTTATGCGGGAACGGATAGAGTTGCTCGATACGCACGATGGCGACATCGTGTTGATTGTTCTTACGGCGTTGTTCCAACAGGTCGTAATAAACCTTACCAGAACACATCACTACGCGCTTCACACCCTTCGGATCAAGCTCGTCGATTTCACCAATGGCAGGCAGGAAGGTGCCGTTCGCCAGTTCTTCGAGGCTGGAAACCGCCAGCGGATGACGCAGCAGGGATTTCGGCGACATCACCACCAGCGGACGACGCATCCCGCGCAGCGCCTGACGACGCAGCATGTGGTAAACCTGTGCCGGGGTAGACGGTACGCACACCTGCATGTTTTGCTCAGCGCAAAGTTGCAGATAACGTTCCAGACGCGCGGAGGAGTGCTCCGGCCCCTGCCCTTCGTAACCGTGCGGCAGCAACATCACCAGGCCACACATCCGACCCCATTTCTGTTCGCCAGAGGAGATGAACTGGTCGATAACCACCTGCGCACCGTTAGCGAAGTCACCAAACTGCGCTTCCCAGATAGTCAGCGTGCGCGGCTCTGCGGTGGCATAACCGTATTCAAACGCCAGCACTGCTTCTTCAGACAGTACGGAGTCCCAGACGCGGAACGCGCCCTGACCATTATGGATATGTTGCAGCGGCGTGTAAGTGGAACCGTTGGACTGGTTGTGGATCACCGCATGGCGATGGAAGAAGGTACCGCGACCGGAGTCTTCACCCGACAGGCGGACCGGAATGCCTTCATCAACCAGCGTGGCGTAAGCGAGGTTTTCCGCGCCGCCCCAGTCGAACAGTTTCTCACCGGCAGCCATTGCCTGGCGATCGCCATAAATTTTGGCAACGCGAGACTGCATTTCAACCGCTTCCGGCACCGTACTGATACGTTTAGCCAGTTCCTGCAGGCGCTTCATCTCAACTTTGTTCGGGTACTCTTCGTCCCATTCGTGGTTGAGGTACGGCGACCAGGTGAAAGAGTGCATGTTCATCGGACGCCACTCTGCTAC
Organism: Escherichia sp. 94.0001; assembly: GCF_013369155.2. NCBI lineage: Bacteria > Pseudomonadati > Pseudomonadota > Gammaproteobacteria > Enterobacterales > Enterobacteriaceae > Escherichia > Escherichia sp. 94.0001. The sequence goes on from NZ_JABWMS020000044.1 coordinate 14,719, forward strand.
CACGCAATCGCCAGCATCCAGCGCATCGCGGTAAAGGTTAACCATCTCGGTGGCATCTTCCAGCGTCGCGACTTTTTCCTGCTCCAGCTTGTCAGCGTAGATTTTGCGCGGCGTCGGATGTTTTTTGATTTTCTGATACATCAGCGGCTGAGTTGCACTCGGCTCGTCGGCTTCGTTGTGGCCGTGACGGCGGTAGCACACCAGGTCGATGAAGACATCGCGTTTAAAGGTGTTACGGAAATCGAGCGCCAGACGGGTCACAAAGGCAACGGCTTCCGGATCATCCGCATTAACGTGGAAAATCGGTGCCTGTACCATCTTGCCGATATCAGTACAGTACGGCGTAGAACGGGCATCCAGCGGGTTAGAGGTGGTGAAGCCAACCTGGTTGTTGATAACGATACGTACCGTACCGCCAACTTCATAACCACGCGCTTTCGACATGTTCAGGGTTTCCTGAACCACGCCCTGCCCGGTCACTGCGGCATCACCGTGGATGGTGATTGGCAGCACTTTGTTGCTGCTCGGCTCATCGAGTCTGTCCAGACGGGCGCGAACAGAACCGATAACTACCGGGCTTACAATCTCAAGGTGAGACGGGTTAAACGCCAGCGCCAGGTGAACCAGGCCGCCATCGGTCTGGAAGTCAGACGAGAAGCCCATGTGGTATTTCACGTCGCCCGTGCCGAGGTGTTCTTTATGTTTACCGGCAAACTCGTCGAACAAGTCTTGCGGTTTTTTACCCAGCACGTTAACCAGCACGTTCAGACGACCACGGTGCGCCATCCCAAGAACCACTTCACGGGTGCCGCTATTGCCAGCATGGCGGATCATCTCTTTAAGCATCGGGATTAACGCATCACCGCCTTCCAGCGAGAAGCGTTTTGCGCCAGGGAATTTTGCGCCGAGGTAACGTTCAAGGCCTTCAGCGGCGGTCAGTTCGCTTAAGAAGCGTTTTTTCTCTTCGCTATTGAAAGTCGCGCGACCAGACTCGATACGCTGTTGGATCCAGCGTTTTTCTTCGGTGCTGGTAATGTGCATGTACTCGGCACCAATCGGGCCGCAGTAGGTTTGCTTGAGGGCTTCCAGCAGCTCGCCGAGTTTCATGGTTTCTTTGCCGCTGGCAAATGAACCGACGTTGAAGGTCTCCTGGAAGTCTGCTTCGGTCAGATCGTGGAAAGACGGATCCAGATCGGCCACTTTATCTTGCTGCCACAGTCCCAGCGGATCGAGATTCGCATGCTGGTGACCGCGGAAGCGGTATGCGTTAATGAGCTGCAGGACTTTAACCTGCTTCACATTGGTGTCAGGGTCGGAGATCGTTGAAGAGTAACGTGAAGCGTCTTTCGCCAGGCGGCGGAAATATTCACGCGTTTGAGAGTGGAATTGATCCGGTTTGACTCCCGTACCAGGTAACTGCTGGAACGTCGAACGCCAGTTAGCGTCAACCGAGTCAGGATCGGTTAAGAAGTCTTCATAGAGCTGTTCTATCCAGCTCTGGTTTGCGCCAGAGAGGTAAGAAGAGTCCAACCAGGCTTTCAAAGCGCTGTTCTGCATCGTGATCCCTTAAGCATCTTTTTTATGCTTACTTCGCCGTGGATACTACCACGCACAGTGATGTGCGTGCCGGGGTTCACTTGCGAGCTCTTGTCTACGTAGTGGCTCGCGAAGGAACCTTTAAAAACTGTCTTAGTGTCAGGGGCAGTTTTTAAAGATTTCCTGCATTTCTTTTGTAGGCCGGATAACGCATTCACGCCGCATCCGGCCCTGGTTGCCTGATGCGACGCTTGCGCGTCTTATCAGGCCTTGAATTTATGCATTACGTTGCAACAACATCGACTTGATATGGCCGATGGCGCGCGTCGGGTTCAGCCCCTTCGGACATACACTGACGCAGTTCATGATGCTGTGACAGCGGAATACACTGAATGCATCGCTCAAACCGTCGAGGCGGCTGTCAGTCTCGGTATCACGGCTATCGATCAGGAAACGATATGCCGCTAACAAGCCTGCCGGGCCGATAAACTTATCGGGATTCCACCAGAAAGACGGACAAGAGGTTGAACAACATGCGCAGAGAATACATTCATACAGCCCGTCGAGTTTTTCGCGCTGCTCTGGCATCTGTAAATGCTCGCGAGCTGGCGGATTTTGTCCATTATTCAACAGGTAAGGCTTAATTTTCTCATATTGCGCATAGAATTGTCCCATGTCTACCACCAAATCGCGGATCACCGGTAAACCTGGCAGCGGGCGAATCACAATCTTCTTGCCCGGCTGGTTGAGTGCCGAAATCGGGGTAATACAGGCCAGACCATTCTTGCCGTTCATGTTCAGACCGTCGGAACCGCACACACCTTCACGGCAGGAGCGGCGGAACGACAGGCTGGGATCTTTCTCTTTCAACTGGATAAGCGCATCCAGCAGCATCATGTCGCGACCTTCTTCCGCTTCCAGGGTGTAATCCTGCATACGCGGAGCATCATCAACATCCGGGTTATAGCGATAAATTGAAAACTCGAGTCTCATTTTCCTGTCTCCGCATTAGTAAGTACGAATCTTCGGCGGGAATGCCGGGCGCAGTTTCGGTTCCATGTTGACGCTTCGGCGCGTCATGGATTCCGACTCTGGCAGATACAGGGAGTGGCACAGCCAGTTTTCATCATCACGATCCGGGAAGTCGAAGCGGCTATGCGCGCCACGGCTTTCGGTACGGAAGTTGGCAGAAACAGCCGTTGCATACGCCGTTTCCATCAGGTTATCCAGTTCCAGGCATTCAACGCGCTGGGTGTTGAACTCGCTGGAAGTGTCATCCAGACGGGCATTTTTCAAACGCTCGCGGATCACTTTCAACTGCTCAAGCCCTTTTGCCATCGCATCACCTTCACGGAAGACCGAGAAGTTATGCTGCATACATTCTTGCAGTGCTTTACGAATCGCCACTGGATCTTCACCATTACGGTTGTTGTTCCAGCGATTCAGACGATCCAGAGACGCTTCAACATCAGACTCGCTGGCATCGCGCAGTGCGCCCTGCTCGGCAATAGACTCTTGCAGATGCAGGCCCGCTGCGCGACCAAAGACCACCAGGTCCAGCAGCGAGTTGCCGCCAAGACGGTTAGCGCCGTGTACCGATACACAAGCGATTTCACCTACCGCGAACAGCCCCGGAACAACCACATCTTCGCCTTTCTCGTTCACCGTCAGCGCCTGGCCGGTCACTTTGGTCGGAATACCGCCCATCATGTAGTGACAGGTTGGGATAACCGGAATCGGCTCTTTCACCGGATCGACGTGTGCGAAGGTACGGGAGAGTTCAAGAATACCCGGCAGACGGGATTCGAGAACTTCTTTACCCAGGTGGTCGAGTTTCAGTTTTGCATGTGGCCCCCACGGACCATCACAGCCGCGACCTTCACGGATTTCGATCATGATGGAACGCGCCACCACGTCACGGCCCGCCAGATCTTTGGCGTTCGGCGCATAACGCTCCATAAAGCGTTCGCCATGTTTGTTCAGCAGGTAACCGCCTTCACCACGGCAACCTTCGGTGACCAGTACGCCCGCACCTGCTATACCGGTCGGGTGGAACTGCCACATTTCCATATCCTGCACAGGTACACCTGCGCGGATAGCCATACCGACGCCGTCGCCGGTGTTAATGTGCGCGTTGGTGGTGGACTGATAAATACGCCCTGCCCCGCCGGTTGCCAGCACAGTCGCACGGGCTTTGAAGTAAACCACTTCACCGGTTTCGATGCACAGTGCGGTACAACCAACTACCGCACCATCCTGGTTCTTCACCAGATCCAGCGCATACCACTCGGAGAAAATGGTGGTGTGGTTTTTCAGGTTCTGCTGATAAAGCGTGTGCAACAGTGCGTGACCGGTACGGTCAGCTGCCGCCGCAGTACGTGCCGCTTGCTCGCCACCGAAGTTTTTCGACTGGCCGCCAAACGGACGTTGATAGATACGTCCATCATCAAGACGCGAGAACGGTAGCCCCATGTGTTCCAGTTCCAGAATCGCTTCCGGCCCGGTTTTACACATATATTCAATCGCGTCCTGGTCACCGATATAGTCCGACCCTTTTACGGTGTCGTACATATGCCATTCCCAGTTATCTTCATGGGTATTACCCAGCGCAACGGTAATGCCACCTTGCGCAGAAACGGTATGGGAACGGGTCGGGAAGACTTTGGAGAGCAGCGCACAGGTTTGGCCGCTCTGGGAAATTTGCAGCGCCGCGCGCATACCTGCGCCACCGGCACCAATCACAACTGCATCAAATTCTCTGACTGGCAATTTCATCACACACCCCACACCACAACGAATCCATAAATCACGTAAACCACCAGTGCAACGACAATCACCAGTTGCAGCATCAGGCGCAAGGCCAGCGGTTTAACGTAGTCGGTCAACACCTGCCACATGCCGATCCAGGCATGGATCAAGATAGAAAACAGCGCCAGCAGGGTGAACACTTTGGTGAATGCAGAGGCGAAGAAACCGATCCAGACTTCATATGTCAGCTCGCCACTGGTAGCGAAAAAACCGACCATATAAATGATGTAGAGCGTCAGGACGATAGCGGTAGCGCGAACGAGGATAAAATCATGTACGCCATTGCGTCCTAATGCGGAGGCGTTGCTTACCATACGAGGACTCCTGCGAGAAGTGAAAGCACGACAGTAATAACAAAGGAGATTTTGGCGGAGCGTTTACCCGCTTCGAATGTTTCTTCCAGATAGCCAAAATCCATCATCATGTGGCGAATACCTACGACGACGTGATACGCCAGAGCGGTAAGGATGCCCCACATGATAAATTTGACGAAGAAGCTGCCCATAATCGCGGAAGCTTGCTCGAAACCTTCAGGGGAAGAAAGGCTGGTACCCAGAAGCCACAGCAGGATGCCCACTGCAACAAAGGTGATCACACCGGAAACGCGATGGAGAATGGACGCTATCGCCGTGACGGGGAACCGGATGGTCTGTAGGTCCAGATTAACAGGTCTTTGTTTTTTCACATTTCTTATCATGAATAACGCCCACATGCTGTTCTTATTATTCCCTGGGGACTACGGGCACAGAGGTTAACTTTCTGTTACCTGGAGACGTCGGGATTTCCTTCCTCCGGTCTGCTTGCGGGTCAGACAGCGTCCTTTCTATAACTGCGCGTCATGCAAAACACTGCTTCCAGATGCGAAAACGACACGTTACAACGCTGGGTGGCTCGGGATTGCAGGGTGTTCCGGAGACCTGGCGGCAGTATAGGCCGTTCACAAAATCATTACAATTAACCTACATATAGTTTGTCGGGTTTTATCCCGAACAGTGATCTGGGTCACGATAACAACATTTATTTAATTTTTAATCATCTAATTTGACAATCATTCAACAAAGTTGTTACAAACATTACCAGGAAAAGCATATAATGCGTAAAAGTTATGAAGTCAGTATTTCACCTAAGATTAACTTATGTAACAGTGTGGAAGTATTGACCAATTCATTCGGGACAGTTATTAGTGGTAGACAAGTTTAATAATTCGGATTGCTAAGTACTTGATTCGCCATTTATTCGTCATCAATGGATCCTTTACCTGCAAGCGCCCAGAGCTCTGTACCCAGGTTTTCCCCTCTTCCGCAGAGCGGCGAGCCAAATAACAAACGGGTAAAGCCAGGTTGATGTGCGAAGGCAAATTTAAGTTCCGGCAGTCTTACGCAATAAGGCGCTAAGGAGACCTTAAATGGCTGATACAAAAGCAAAACTCACCCTCAACGGGGACACAGCTGTTGAACTGGATGTGCTGAAAGGCACGCTGGGTCAAGACGTTATTGATATCCGTACTCTCGGTTCAAAAGGTGTGTTCACCTTTGACCCAGGCTTCACTTCAACCGCATCCTGCGAATCTAAAATTACTTTTATTGATGGTGATGAAGGTATTTTGCTGCACCGCGGTTTCCCGATCGATCAGCTGGCGACCGATTCTAACTACCTGGAAGTTTGTTACATCCTGCTGAATGGTGAAAAACCAACTCAGGAACAGTATGACGAATTTAAAACTACGGTGACCCGTCATACCATGATCCACGAGCAGATTACCCGTCTGTTCCATGCTTTCCGTCGCGACTCGCATCCAATGGCAGTCATGTGTGGTATTACCGGCGCGCTGGCGGCGTTCTATCACGACTCGCTGGATGTTAACAATCCTCGTCATCGTGAAATTGCCGCGTTCCGCCTGCTGTCAAAAATGCCGACCATGGCCGCGATGTGTTACAAATACTCTATCGGCCAGCCGTTTGTTTACCCACGCAACGATCTCTCCTACGCCGGTAATTTCTTGAATATGATGTTCTCCACGCCGTGCGAACCGTATGAAGTTAATCCGATTCTGGAACGCGCGATGGACCGTATTCTGATCCTACACGCAGATCACGAGCAGAACGCGTCTACATCTACCGTGCGTACCGCTGGCTCTTCGGGTGCGAACCCATTTGCCTGTATCGCCGCAGGTATTGCTTCGTTGTGGGGACCAGCGCACGGTGGTGCTAACGAAGCGGCTCTGAAAATGCTGGAAGAAATCAGCTCCGTTAAACACATTCCGGAATTTGTTCGTCGTGCGAAAGACAAGAATGACTCTTTCCGCCTGATGGGCTTCGGTCACCGCGTGTACAAAAACTACGACCCGCGCGCCACCGTCATGCGTGAAACCTGCCACGAAGTCCTGAAAGAGCTGGGCACGAAGGATGACCTGCTGGAAGTGGCTATGGAGCTGGAAAACATCGCGCTGAACGACCCGTACTTTATCGAGAAGAAACTGTACCCGAACGTCGATTTCTACTCTGGTATCATCCTGAAAGCGATGGGTATTCCGTCTTCCATGTTCACCGTGATCTTCGCTATGGCACGTACAGTTGGCTGGATCGCCCACTGGAGCGAAATGCACAGTGACGGCATGAAGATTGCCCGTCCACGTCAGCTGTATACCGGCTATGAAAAACGCGATTTTAAAAGCGACATCAAACGTTAACTGCTGATTCCTAAGCTGTAAATTCTGTTAACCCGCCCTTAAAAGGCGGGTTAATTTTTATCTACCTGAATACAAAAAAATGTAAAAATAAAATTAATTAACCGGCTGACATTAATATTGCAAAATAATAGAATTGTTCATTTTATCGGCAAAATAATAAATTTTAATTAAGGTATCTACTTTTAGTTACATTTATAACCTCATGAAAATGAGGTATATCTATCTCATTCCCTCGATAACATTCATTAAATTATTAATTCATCACATCAATTAGTTAACCTTGCATTTAATATAATTAATAATATTTTTAAGTAAAACTAAAAACATTCGACAATCAAATAAGATATTCTGATATCGCTATACTTTTTCTATTTCTGTAAAGGACTCAGTTATGTTTAAAGGACAAAAAACATTGGCCGCATTGGCCGTATCTCTGTTATTCACTGCACCGGTTTATGCAGCTGATGAAGGTTCTGGTGAAATTCACTTTAAAGGTGAAGTTATAGAAGCACCATGTGAAATACATCATGATGATATTGATAAAGAAATTGAGCTAGGTCAGGTGACCACCAGCCACATTAATCAGTCTCATCACAGCGATGCGGTTGCTGTCGACCTGCGTTTAATCAACTGCGACCTGGAAAACTCTAATAACGGTTCCGGTGGCAAGATTTCTAAAGTCGCGGTCACCTTCGATAGCTCAGCGAAAACCACTGGCGCAGATCCGATACTCAACAATACCAGCACTGGCGAAGCCACCGGTGTCGGCGTGCGTTTAATGAATAAGGATCAAAGCAATATCATTTTAGGCACTGCTTCTCCGGATATCGACCTCGCACCAACGTCCAGTGAACAAACACTGAACTTCTTTGCCTGGATGGAACAAATTGATCAAGCGACACCAGTAACGGCAGGGGCTGTTACAGCGAATGCAACCTACGTACTGGATTATAAATAAGCGTTATTGGGCGGCATCACTGCCGCCTTTCTTAAAATATTTATCTGGTATGGACACCGTGAATATTTATCGACTCTCTTTTGTATCCTGCCTGGTCATGGCGATGCCTTCCGCCATGGCGGTTGAATTCAACCTGAATGTCCTCGACAAATCGATGCGTGAGCGCATTGATATTTCATTATTAAAGGAAAAAGGTGTCATTGCTCCCGGTGAATATTTTGTCAGCGTTGCGGTAAATAATAACCAAATCAGTAATGGGCAAAAAATTAACTGGCAAAAAAAGGGTGACACTACCATTCCGTGCATCAATGATTTATTGGTCGATAAATTTGGCTTAAAACCTGAAGTCCGTCAGTCGTTACCCCTGATTAATCAGTGCGTCGATTTTAGCTCCCGACCAGAAATGCTCTTCAATTTTGATCAGGCCAGTCAGCAACTGAATATCACCATCCCACAGGCCTGGCTGGCGTGGCACTCAGATAACTGGACTCCACCCTCCACATGGAAAGAAGGTGTCCCCGGTGTCCTAATGGATTACAACTTGTTTGCCAGCAGCTACCGCCCACAGGATGGCAGCAGCAGCACTAATCTTAACGCCTACGGAACAGCCGGAATTAACGCGGGGGCATGGCGCTTACGCAGTGACTATCAGTTGAATCAAAATGATGGCGATGATAACCATGAGCAGTCAGGCGAAATATCACGTACCTATCTTTTTCGCCCGCTACCGCAATTAGGTTCAAAATTAACCCTCGGCGAAACGGATTTTAGTTCCAATATTTTCGACGGTTTTTCTTATACCGGCGCGGCACTGGCGAGTGACGACCGGATGTTACCGTGGGAACTGCGCGGCTACGCTCCACAAATTAGCGGTATTGCACAAACCAATGCCACGGTGACGATCAGTCAATCAGGCCGCGTCATCTACCAGAAAAAAGTCCCGCCAGGCCCGTTTATCATTGATGATCTGAATCAGTCCGTCCAGGGGACGCTGGATGTCAAAGTGACGGAAGAAGATGGTCGGGTGAACAATTTCCAGGTTTCGGCAGCATCGACGCCTTTCCTTACGCGCCAGGGGCAGGTTCGCTATAAACTTGCTGCCGGTCAGCCGCGAACATCTATGTCTCATCAAACTGAAAATGAAACCTTTTTTAGCAATGAAGTTTCCTGGGGGATGCTGTCAAATACCTCGCTGTACGGCGGCCTGCTGATTTCGGGTGACGACTACCATTCTGCCGCAATGGGTATCGGGCAAAATATGCTCTGGCTTGGTGCATTGTCGTTTGATGTCACCTGGGCCAGTAGTCAGTTTGATACTCAGCAGGACGAGCGGGGCTTAAGTTACCGCTTTAATTACAGCAAACAAGTGGATGCCACTAACAGCACGATTTCGCTCGCCGCTTATCGCTTCTCAGATCGTCATTTTCACAGCTACGCCAACTATCTGGATCACAAATACAACGACAACGATGCGCAGGACGAAAAACAGACGATCAGCTTATCCGTGGGGCAACCGATTACCCCACTGAACCTCAATCTGTACGCCAACCTGCTGCATCAAACCTGGTGGAATGCAGACGCCTCCACGACCGCCAACATCACGGCGGGTTTTAATGTTGATATTGGTAACTGGAGAGATATCTCGATCTCGACGTCATTCAATACAACCCATTACGAAGATAAAGATCGCGACAACCAGATTTACCTGTCGATTTCGCTTCCCTTCGGTAACGGTGGTCGGGTCGGTTATGACATGCAAAACAGTAGCCACAGCACCACACACCGCATGTCGTGGAACGATACGCTGGATGAACGAAATAGCTGGGGGATGTCTGCTGGACTACAATCCGACCGTCCGGACAATGGAGCCCAGGTGAGCGGTAACTATCAGCACCTGAGTTCAGCGGGTGAGTGGGATCTTTCTGGTACTTATGCTGCCAATGACTACAGTTCTGTTAGCAGCAGCTGGAGTGGTTCTTTCACGGCGACGCAATATGGTGCAGCCTTCCATCGCCGCAGCTCCACCAATGAACCACGCCTGATGGTCAGCACCGATGGCGTGGCAGATATTCCGGTTCAGGGCAATCTCGACTACACCAACCATTTTGGCATTGCAGTGGTACCGCTGGTTTCCAGTTATCAACCTTCCACCGTGGCCGTGAACATGAACGACTTACCCGACGGCGTGACGGTGACAGAAAACGTCATCAAAGAAACGTGGATTGAAGGCGCAATAGGTTACAAATCACTGGCATCCCGTTCCGGTAAAGACATTAACGTCATCATTCGCAACGCCAGCGGTCAGTTCCCTCCCCTCGGTGCGGATATCCGTCAGGATGGCAGCAGCATTAGCGTGGGGATGGTTGGCGAGGAAGGACACGCCTGGTTAAGCGGAGTCGCTGAGAATCAAAAGTTTACCGTGGTCTGGGGTGATAGTCAGCGTTGCTCGATCCATCTTCCTGAACATATGGAAGACACCGCAAATCGCCTGATTTTACCTTGTCATTAATTAAGGAAATGAAAATGACATTTATGAAAGGACTTCCCCTTTTGTTGTTGGTTACCAGTCTGTGTAGCCACGCTGCACTACAACCCGACCGCACTCGCATTGTGTTTAACGCTAATGATAAAGCTACCAGTCTGCGAGTAGATAATCGTAGCGATAAACTCCCCTACCTCGCTTATTCCTGGCTCGAAAATGAAAAAGGGGAGAAAAGCGACGATCTTCTGGTCGCCCTGCCACCGATACAACGTCTGGAACCGAAAGCAACAACGCAGGTGCGGATAGTCAAGCAAGCCTCGACCGCGAAATTACCGGGCGATCGCGAAACGCTATTTTTCTACAATATGCGTGAAATTCCTCCCGCCCCGGAAAAAAACAGCGACCATGCCGTTCTGCAAGTCGCCATCCAGAGCCGTATCAAGGTGTTCTGGCGACCGTCTGCATTACGCAAGAAAGCAGGAGAAAAGGTCGAACTGCAGTTACAGGTCAGCCAGCAGGGCAATCAGCTTAGCTTAAAAAACCCTACTGGCTATTATCTGACCATCGCGTATCTTGGGCGAAATGAGCAAAGCGTTCTCCCGGGCTTCAAAACTGTGATGATTGCGCCTTTTAGTACAGTAAGCACAACCACTGGAAATTATAGTGGCAGCCAGTTTTATCTCGGTTATATGGATGATTATGGCGCATTACGCATGACAACGCTCAACTGTAACGGGCAATGCCGTTTACAGGCTGTGGAGGCGAAGAAATGAGTGCTGGCAAGGGATTGTTGCTCATCATCTGTCTGTTATTTCTACCGTTAAAATCTGCGCTTGCCCTGAACTGTTACTTTGGTTCATCCGGTGGTTCGGTAGAAAAATCGGAATCTATTCAACCATTTGCTGTACCAGGGAATGCCAAACCCGGCGATAAGATCTGGGAGTCTGACGATATTAAAATTCCCGTCTATTGTGACAACAATACCAACGGCAACTTTGAGAGCGAGCATGTCTACGCCTGGGTAAACCCGTACCCGGGAATTCAGGATCGCTATTATCAACTCGGCGTAACTTACAATGGTGTTGATTATGATGCTAACCAGGGAAAAAGCCGCATCGACACTAACCAGTGCATCGACAGCAAAAACATTAATATTTATACCCCTGAGCAGATCATCGCGATGGGATGGCAGAACAAAATTTGCTCTGGTGATCCCAATAATATTCATATGTCGCGTACGTTTCTCGCTCGCATGCGGTTATACGTCAAGATACGAGAGATACCGCCGCATGATTATCAAAGCACGCTCAGCGATTACATTGTGGTGCAATTTGATGGCGAAGGAAGCGTTAATGAGGACCCAACCGCCCAAAACCTGAAATATCATATTACCGGTCTGGAAAACATTCGGGTATTGGATTGCAGCGTCAATTTTTCTATTACCCCAGCCAACCAGGTCATTGATTTTGGTAAATTTAATGTACTGGATATCCGGCGACACAACATGACAAAAACATTCGGTATTAAAACGACAAAATCACAAAACGATCAATGTACCGACGGATTCAAAGTCAGCTCCTCGTTTTATACCGAAGAAACGTTGGTTGAAGAGGATAAAGCACTGCTGATTGGTAATGGTCTGAAACTACGTTTGCTGGATGAAAATTCTTCACCCTATACTTTCAACAAATACAGCGAATATGCCGACTTCACCAGTGACATGCTGATCTACGAAAAAACCTATACGGCTGAACTTTCGTCTATTCCCGGCACTCCCATTGAGGCTGGCTCCTTCGATACCGTGGTGCTTTTTAAGATTAACTATAACTAATTTCCCATGATGCCCTTTGCAACCGAAAGGGCATCTCTTTCAGAAAATTGCTGATTTTCCCCTTTTCCTTGATTGCTGTTATTTTTTCCTGGCCCGGCTTTCTTTATGCTGTATCGATACACCAAAGAGAAAATAATGAGGAAGCGAAGGATGCCAGTTTTGCAGTGGGGAATGTTATGTGTGCTTTCACTTCTCCTTTCTATTGGCTTCCTCGCGGTACATCTTCCGGCGGCACTATTACTTGGGCCAATGATCGCCGGAATCATCTTTAGTATGCGCGGAATTACTCTGCAACTTCCCCGATCCGCTTTTCTCGCCGCCCAAGCCATTCTTGGCTGCATGATTGCGCAAAACCTCACTGGTTCGATTCTCACCACGCTAGCCGTTAACTGGCCGATTGTGCTAGCCATTTTACTCGTGACGCTGCTTTCCAGTGCCATCGTGGGCTGGTTACTGGTGCGCTATAGCTCACTGCCTGGAAATACCGGTGCCTGGGGTTCTTCGCCAGGCGGCGCGGCTGCGATGGTTGCTATGGCACAGGATTACGGCGCAGACATTCGTCTGGTGGCGTTTATGCAATACCTACGAGTGCTGTTCGTCGCGGGGGCGGCGGTACTGGTTACGCGGATGATGTTGGGTGATAACGCTGAAGCGGTTAACCAGCAGATCGTCTGGTTCCCGCCAGTGAGCATTAATCTCCTGCTTACAATTTTGCTCGCGGTCGCTGCCGGTACGGCGGGATGCTTGCTACGTCTTCCTTCCGGCACGATGCTCATCCCGATGCTGGCAGGCGCGCTGCTCCAGTCTGGTGAGTACATAACCATCGAACTACCGGAATGGCTTCTGGCGATAGCCTATATGGCAATTGGCTGGCGGATTGGTCTTGGTTTCGATAAACAAATATTACTGCGAGCATTGCGTCCACTGCCACAAATCCTGCTGTCGATTTTTGCTCTGCTGGCTATTTGTGCGGGTATGGCGTGGGGGCTGACCCGGTTTATGCATATTGATTTTATGACTGCCTACCTCGCCACCAGTCCCGGCGGGCTTGATACCGTGGCGGTCATCGCCGCAGGGAGCAATGCCGATATGGCGCTTATTATGGCGATGCAAACCCTACGCCTGTTCAGTATTTTGCTGACGGGGCCAGCCATTGCGCGGTTTATTTCAACCTATGCGCCGAAGCGGTCGGCCTAGTGCTGGCAGCCTGGACACCAGTAAAACGGGCGCGAGGACAACGTGGTTTTCTCAATGATGCTGCCACAACGTTCGCACGGTTCGCCATCACGATGAAAAACCTTAAAGCGAAACAGCGCCCCATGATGTTTATTCTCATCCACCTGCCCCCGCGTAGCGTAAGAAAGTCGAGGAATCTCCAGTAACGCGTGTGCGAGTGCATCCAGTTGCGCCGCATTGAGATCTTTCGCTTTATGATTGCCGGTTAACCCCACCTGCCAGAGGATCTCCACCCGCAAATAATTGCCAAGCCCAGCCAGAAACGCCTGATCGAGTAGTAATCCAGCAAACTGACGGTTACGAAAGCGCGGCGACAATAACCGTTCTTTCACCACCTCCGGCGTCAGATTCGGGTCGAGTACATCGGGGCCAACGCGTTGTAAAAACGGATGCGTGGTCAGTTGTTCCGGAGTCAACATCTCAATATCCGAGGCGCTATAAAGTAGAATGGTTTTGTCGACAGTTTGCAGTTTTACCCGCAATACTCGCGTGGTCTGCGGCTCTTCGCCGGTATCAACCACGCGCCAGACGCCGTAAAGCTGATTATGGCTGTAGAGCGTTAACCCGTTGGAAAAATGAGTTAACAACGCCTTACCTCGCGTTTCCACATGGGTAACGTGTTGACCGATAAGTTGTGATTGATACGGTTTTAACTGCGGGAAGGCAAACCAGACATCCGTCAGGAGTTTGCCCTTGATCGCCGCCTCCAGGTTATCCGCTGCGCGGCGGATTTCCGGGCCTTCAGGCATGGTGATATCCTTTTTTCATTCTTTATTTAAGCGGGGTTATGCTGCGACAACAATCCCCTTTTCGGCAAATGTAGAGCGTAGTCGGCGGGCGAACGCCAGTGCGTGTTCTCCATCGCCATGCAGGCAGACCGTTTGCGCCGTGACCATTGCCCATTCGCCGGTGATACTTTTGACTCTGCCGTGTTGCACCATCTCCAACGTTTGCGCAAGCGCCTGTTCTTCGTCTTCAATCAGCGCGCCTGGCTGGCTTCGCGGCACCAGCGAGCCGTCAGCCTTGTAACCGCGATCGGCAAACACTTCCTCGCGCGTTGTCAGGCCATATTGCTTGCCTGCACGAATCAGCTCGCTTCCCGCCAGCCCGACGAGAATCAATGCCGGATCGCAAGCGTATACCGCTCTGGCGATGGCGTCTGCCAGTTGTGCCTCTTTCGCCGCCTGGTTATACAACATGCCGTGCGGTTTGACATGACGCATTACGCCGCCTTGAGCACGGGCAATCGTTGCCAGCGCGCCAATTTGATACAGCGTCTGGGCGTAAACGGTTTCTGGCGGCAGCTGCATGGCGCTGCGACCAAAATTTTCCCTGTCGGGAAAACTCGGGTGAGCGCCAATCGCAACACCATTTTTTATTGCTTCACGCACGCAAGCCTGCATGGTTTGCGCATCGCCTGCATGAAATCCACAGGCAATATTGGCAGAGGAAACCAGCGTTAATAGCTCTGCGTCGCTGGCACAGCCTTCGCCCAGATCGGCGTTCAGGTCAATTTTCATTGTGCAGCCGCCACGCTAATTGTTCGAAATAACGTTGCTGATCTTGCCGTGCTTTCAGTGCCTCTTCCAGTGAACACTGGACAAAATGAATCGGCTGACCGAGCGGAATTTGCGCCAGATGGTACATATCAGCCTCAATGATACAGGCAATACGCGGATAACCACCGGTGGTCTGTGCGTCGTTCATCAATACAATCGGCTGGCCGTTATGCGGCACCTGCACCACGCCCGGCAACAAACCATGAGATAACAGTTCGCGATCGGTGGTGCGTTTTAAAATTTGCCCCTGTAAGCGATAACCCATACGGTTACTTTGCGGACTAAGCTGCCACGGCGAGCGCCAGAATGCATCCTGCGAGGCGCGATCGAACTCATGATATTCCGGCCCCGGCAAGGCGCGAATGCGGTTGCCCCACAGCAGCTGTTTAACGCCCTGCGCTTCCATAAAATCACGCTTCGATTTACCCATCGGGAGTCGGTCACCATCCTTCAGTAAACGGCCTTCCAGCCCACCAATCCCCACTTTGAGATCGGTACTGCATGACCCCATTACCGGCGGAACATCAATACCACCCGCGACCGCCAGATAACTGCGCATCCCGTGCTGCGGGCGTTTAAGCGTTAAACGCTGGCCTGCTTTCATCGGCAATCGCCAGCCAGTCCAGACGGCATTATCATCCAGCCGCGCTTCGCAACCTGCCCCCGTCAGGGCAAACCAACCATCAGTTTCGAACTCTACCGTTAACTGACCGAGCGTTATCTCCAGCGCGGGGGCATTGGCGTCATTACCCACCAGCAGGTTAGCAATGCGTAACGCAGGCATATCCAGTGCGCCGCAGTGGCTGATACCCGACTGGCGAAAACCGTGACGACCGCCATCCTGCACAGTGGTATACATGCCCGCACGAATAATCTTCAGCATACTCCCTCCTTCTGCGGTACAAAGCGCACGCTGTCTCCCGGACGTAATAAGATGGGTTCGTCACGCGCCGGATCAAACAGGCTGAGTGAGGTATGACCAATCAACTGCCAGCCGCCCGGCGTTGCCAGCGGATAAACACCGGTCTGCGGCCCGCCGATCCCGACAGAACCTGCCGGAACGAGCAAGCGCGGTTCAGCGCGCCGTGGCGTGTGTAGTTGTTCCGGCAAACTCCCGAGATACGGGAAGCCCGGTTGAAAACCTAAAAACCAGACCACGTATTCCACAGAGGAGTGCAATTCAACAACCTGTTTTTCGCTCAATCCACAATGCGCCGCGACCACCGCCAAATCCGGTCCGCCTGCGCCACCGTAAACCACCGGAATTTCAATAAAACGAGACTCCGGCTCCAGCGCCTCACTCTCCTCCCACCAGCGTTGCAAACGCTCTATGGCATCCAGCGCCAGCGACTCAGGATTACGTAAAATCACCGTGATATTGTTCATGCCAGGAATGGCTTCAACCACATTCGGCATATCCACCAGACGCTGCGCCAGTCGCCAGATCCGTTTCTGGCTAGCCAGCGTCACCGGCGGTTCCAGCTCCAGCACTACCGCCGTTTCACCTATCAGATAACAACGCGCTCGTTGCACTTTCGATCCCTCTGATTATTCGTTATGCAGGATTAGGAATATCAATAAAGGTCACATCAAGATCGGTATTTTCATTCAGCCACTCGCTCAATGCGCGAATACCACCGCGTTCAGTGGCATGGTGACCCGCAGCATAAAAATGCAATCCCTGCTCGCGGGCTGAATGAATGGTCTGTTCAGAAACTTCGCCAGTAATAAAAGCATCCACGCCAAAACGCGCGGCGCTATCGATAAAACTTTGCCCGCCGCCCGTGCACCAGGCGACGCGCTGAATCACCTCAGGTCCGGTATCGCCACACCATAACGGCTTACGTCCCAGACGCGCTTCAATCCAGGAGGCTAGTTCCAGTCCCGGCACAGGCATAGTCAGTTCGCCCCACGGCACTAACGGCTCAATTTCACCCAAGACCGTAATCCCAAGTAATGCCGCCAGCTGTGCGTTATTGCCCAGCTCCGGATGTGCGTCAAGCGGCAAATGCCAGCCATACAGGTTGATATCATTCGCCAACAATGTTTTTAAGCGGTTACGCTTCATACCGCGAATTACTGGCGATTCCCCTTTCCAGAAATAACCATGATGCACAATGACCGCATCCGCGCCCAGACGCACCGCTTCATCGAGCAAAGCCTGGCTGGCGGTGACACCGGTAACAATTTTTTGCACCGTCTCTTTGCCTTCCACCTGCAAACCATTCGGCGCGTAATCACTAATCGCCGCGCTGTTCAGTTTTTCGTTAATCAGTTGTTCCAGTTCGGTGTTTTTCATCTTCGCGCCTTCCGTATTCTGATAGCTACACCGTTAACATAGCGTTACCTCGCCTGTTCGTCGATAGCCAATCTTTTGACATATTAAGAAACAAACCCGACGCCAAAAGACGCAAATTGTTTATATCATCACGCTTCAGCTAATGTATATTTATGCAATCAGACAGCATATTGCACAAATAATCAGATCTGTATCAAAGTTTTAACTTTAAGGAAACACAAGCACGCCGCGCAACTATTACGTGACGTTGCAGTCAATTGTGGAATTATTATGAATAAACACGCATCACAGCCGCGCGCTATTTACTATGTCGTTGCGCTGCAAATCTGGGAATATTTTAGCTTTTACGGCATGCGTGCCCTGCTGATTCTCTATCTCACCAATCAACTAAAATACAACGATACTCACGCCTACGAGTTATTTAGCGCCTACTGTTCGCTGGTGTATGTCACGCCAATCCTCGGTGGCTTTTTG
The DNA here is from genome assembly GCF_013369155.2 of Escherichia sp. 94.0001. NCBI lineage: Bacteria > Pseudomonadati > Pseudomonadota > Gammaproteobacteria > Enterobacterales > Enterobacteriaceae > Escherichia > Escherichia sp. 94.0001. The sequence continues at coordinate 32,591 of NZ_JABWMS020000044.1, forward strand.
GCGGATAAAGTTCTCGGCAATCGCATGGCGGTGATGCTGGGGGCGTTGTTGATGGCGATCGGTCATGTGGTGCTGGGTGCCAGTGAGATCCATCCGTCATTCCTCTATCTGTCCCTGGCGATTATCGTTTGTGGCTATGGCCTGTTTAAATCTAATGTAAGCTGTCTGCTCGGCGAACTGTATGAGCCAACCGATCCGCGTCGTGATGGCGGTTTCTCGCTGATGTATGCGGCGGGTAACGTGGGGTCTATTATCGCACCTATCGCCTGTGGCTACGCCCAGGAAGAGTACAGTTGGGCGATGGGCTTTGGTCTGGCGGCGGTTGGCATGATCGCGGGTCTGGTTATCTTCTTATGTGGCAATCGTCATTTTGCTCATACCCGTGGCGTTAACAAAGACGTACTGCGTGCGACAAACTTTCTCCTGCCTAACTGGGGATGGCTGCTGGTTCTGCTGGTGGCAACACCTGCGCTGATTACCGTACTGTTCTGGAAAGAGTGGTCGGTATACGCCTTGATTGTCGCGACTATCATTGGCCTTGGCGTTTTGGCAAAAATTTATCGCAAAGCAGAAAACCAGAAACAGCGTAAGGAGCTGGGGCTGATTGTGACGCTCACCTTCTTCAGCATGTTGTTCTGGGCCTTCGCACAACAGGGGGGTAGCTCGATTAGCCTTTATATTGACCGCTTCGTTAACCGCGATATGTTTGGTTATACCGTTCCGACCGCTATGTTCCAGTCGATTAATGCCTTCGCGGTCATGCTGTGCGGTGTGTTCCTGGCGTGGGTAGTTAAAGAGAGCGTCGCAGGTAATCGTACCGTGCGCATCTGGGGAAAATTTGCTCTTGGCCTCGGCCTGATGAGCGCCGGATTCTGCATTCTGACCTTAAGCGCCCGCTGGTCCGCTATGTATGGTCACTCTTCTCTGCCACTGATGGTGTTAGGCCTGGCGGTGATGGGATTTGCGGAACTGTTTATCGACCCGGTTGCTATGTCGCAGATTACGCGCATTGAAATCCCCGGCGTGACCGGCGTATTAACCGGTATTTATATGCTGCTTTCCGGCGCGATTGCGAACTATCTGGCGGGCGTGATTGCCGATCAGACATCGCAAGCTTCGTTTGATGCTTCCGGAGCGATCAACTACTCCATCAATGCATATATTGAAGTGTTTGATCAAATCACCTGGGGTGCACTGGCGTGTGTAGGACTGGTACTGATGATTTGGCTGTATCAGGCGCTTAAGTTCAGAAACCGCGCGCTGGCGCTGGAGTCTTAACAGGCCAGCACCGATGCCTGATAAAACGCTCGCTGCGTTTTATCAGGCCTGGATGTCCCTGCAATATATTGAATTTGCACTATTTGCCAGGCCGGAGAAGGCGTTCACGCAGTATCCGGCATCCGGGCAAGATTGCCTGACGCGTCTGTTATTTCCCCTTCCTCGCCGCCTCATACGCTGCCAACGTTCGTACTCTCGCTTCTTTGTGATCGACTATCGGTTGCGGATAATCCAGCGTCACACCTGATTTATCTGCCCACTTCCACGGCTCATGCACCGCTTTCCCTGGCACATCGCGCAACTCTGGTAGCCACTGGCGGATAAACTCACCTTCGTGGTCAAATTTCTCGCCCTGAGTTGTCGGATTGAAAATACGGAAATACGGTGCAGCATCGGTTCCAGTAGAAGCCGCCCATTGCCAGCCACCGTTATTGGCTGCCAAATCACCATCAATCAGTTGCGACATGAAATATCGCTCGCCTTCCCGCCAGTCGATCAGCAAATCTTTCACCAGAAAACTGGCAGTAATCATCCGCAGGCGATTATGCATCCAGCCAGTGCTGTTAAGCTGACGCATGGCCGCATCAACAATCGGGTATCCCGTTTTGCCTTCCTGCCAGGCCTTTAAATGCGCGGGATTACTTTGCCACTGTACGCGATCGGTCCAGGCAATAAAGGGGCGATGCTTACACAGTGACGGGTGATACGTCATCAAATGACGGTAGAACTCGCGCCAGATCAGCTCATTAAGCCAGACGCTACCAGCCCCGCCATCCAGCGCTTGCGGCTGTTCCGCCAACAGGCGATGCAGACACTGGCGAGGCGATACCCTACCCGTTGCAAGGCTTGCAGACAAACGGCTGGTGCCTTCCACTGCCGGAAAATCACGCTGCTGATCGTACTGACTCGCACCGTTCTGGCAAAACTGGCGTAATTGCGCAATCGCCGCTTTTTCTTCCACCGGGAAATGCGCGGTATCGAAAGACTGACGAGGGTAATTCAGCGTAATAGATGGCGCGGGATCTAATGATCCGCTACTCCGAACTTTTGGCGCAGCGACGCACTCCGGCATCCCTTCCCGCAGCCGTTTCAGCCAGGCATTCTTAAAAGGCGTAAAGACTTTGTACATCTCATGATTGCCAGTCATCACCGCCCCCGGCGGCAGGATCACGCTGTCATCGAACCCTTCACACACCACGTTACTCAGCGCTCTTTCAACTTCCACATCCCGCGCCCGCTCATTCACCTCATACTGATAGTTATAAAACAGATGGGTAACACGATTTTCCGCGCACACCTGTTTAACTATTTCGACGCTGGCGGCAAAGTCATCCACTTCATGAAACAGCAAAGGAATGCCTTTTTCCGCCAGCGCGATTTGTAGCCCGTTCAGTTGTGCATTGATAAATTCAGCCTGACGCGGCGACATATTATGCGCCGCCCACTGGCGTGGTGTAGCGATATACAACGCCAGCACGCGTGCAGACGAATTGCGGCAGGCGGCAGCAAGCGCGAGATTGTCGTACAGACGTAAATCCTGACGAAACCAGACCAGATGGGTAGTCATAAAACTCCTGCATGGCGCAACTTAATCACCCGCGGCCAAAGTTCGAAATAACGCTGCCCTGAAAGCCAGGCGTTAGGGTAAAGCGCCATATAGTGTTTGATACGCATCAGCGGCGCAAGAAGCGGTTGCTCGCCACGGCGATAACTGTCGATAAGCGCCGCCAGCTGCTGGCGATCTGTGGAATCAATATGTGGGCGAAAATACCCCTGAACGTGCATCAAAACGTTTGTATGATCGCGCCGATTGGCGGGGTGAGAAAGCAAAACAATGACGCGTTGGCGGTACTGGTTGTAATAGTCATCCAGATTTTGCCACTGGTGAATATCAGCCACAAACGGGCCAAGTTTGCGGTATTCCGGCTGGGAATGGGCCAGAAAGACGAGTTTATAGCGGCTGTGATAATCGTTGAGCGCCCCGCGCGTTAAGCCATGTTCTTTCAGTCGATGTAACTCATAAAGCGCGAAGATACGGATTAGAGTGCTTTCATCAAATCGTTGCTGATTCATTACTGCTCCTGAACGGTTTACAGGAGTAAGTGTAGACGTTGGCAAATGATGTTTGTGAAGTTAATCCTGTTGTAGCAGGGCAAGATTACGAAAGCACGCTCCCCGCAAGGACTGACGCCAGATACTTTCTGTCCATGGCTGCCCTTTCCATTCAAACGTGAAATCAATAAGTTCATCAGGGACATCGCAAACAATATGAAGACGGATTTCTTCTCTGCCGTGACTCTTTTCACTAATGGCGTAACTGTCATGCTCTGGATTATTTAATTCTTTCAGTGGAAATTTTTCCTCAAAGGCTTTATTAAGCCGCCCCTGATTTCCTTTTACAGCGAATAAATAATCACCTCCCTGTTTTTGTATCTTCTCTGCAA